>JAYEHB010000031.1:0-2740 GCA_034659375.1 Thermodesulfobacteriota bacterium | reverse complement strand
AATTCTTGAAAGAAAAGGTCACCAGGTGACCATATTTACTGAAGAGGAAGATGCCATTAATTATGTTGATTCCAATGAAGTTGATCTGGCGATTCTAGATATCAAGCTTAAAAAATTAAGTGGTGTCCAGGTATTGGAAGAGCTGAAAAAAAGATCTCCTTCCCTTCGGGTTTTAATGCTTACAGGTTATCCCAGGATTGAAACAGCCAGGGAATGCCTGGAACTTGGTGCCGGTGAATACTGTGTAAAACCCATTGACAAGGATGAATTAGAAGAGAAAGTGGATCAACTTTTACAATCCTGATTATTCGGTCAAGCCTTTTAAGTACCTGATCATAATCAACCTCGTTCCCAAGCTCCAGCTTGGGAACGTTGTATCTTTTCCTTATGTTTTTTTATTTCACGAATTTGCCAGAAAATGGAAGTATTTCTGGACAAATCTGCCGGATACTGTATCTGCAAGGGAAAAGGTGAAATCTTTCTCTTTCAGAAATTTGCCTGAAAATGCAAAAAAAAGATTTTTGGAAAGATCAGAAAGCATGGTCTCAATAAGATCATTCTTTTTTAAATGGTTTGGGAGATCAAATACCCTGCAACTTATGGGTCTGAATTGATAAAGAGAACATCCTTTATCTTCACTTAAAGGGCAGAGAATCTTTTTTTTATTAAAATCTATACTTAAACTGTTTTTGTTAAACGATGAATCATCGGCTCTTTTTTTAATGTTTTTTTCAATCTGCCTTGTTTTCTGGGAAATTTTGACAGCCCTTTCAATTATTTCAGATCTGGTTTCACTTTTTAAGTGTCTGTTCATTTTACTGTTAAGATAAACCACCTCTATCAAATGAAGGTCAAAATATCTGTAACAGCATGGACTTTTTTTATTGCCGCACTTTTCCTGAATTTTATTGTTTCCTGAATTTTTTAATATGTCATTGTCAATCTTGTTTTGTAATGCTTCATATTCAGAAAACCATTTGCTTAAATCCACACTAGCTTTCATTTCAAGGGAAGGCTCCCTTTCTTTTAAAATGCCGGTTTTTTTTCCATATTTTTTTACAAGTTTCCATTGACTGTAAGTTGAAGGCTTTGCATTGGTTGATTTAAGTTTTTTTGAAGCTTTTTTAAGCCCCATTCCTTTTCTTATCATATATGCGGTTACCAGAGTTCCCGTCCTTCCTATGCCGTAGCGGCAGTGTACCAAAACCTTTTTCCCAAGATAAATTGCCTCATCCAGCCATGCCAGTCCCTTTTCCATCTCATCCATGTCAGGAACACTTTCATCCCAGATGGGCAGGTAATATACCTCAAATCCCGATGACTCTTCAATCTCGTGGAGATCGCTGAACTCAGCACAGAGATTGACAATGGCATCAATTCCCTGGCGTTTTATGGCAGTTAAGTCATCATAGGACATGGGAGCGAAACCAACGGCAAGATCTTTTGTTATCCATGTGAGAGGGTATTCAGACATTGTTGTTACCTTATGTAGTTGACAGCAAGAGAACCCGTGAACGGTTACGAAAAATCATAACGTTCCTGCATAAAATCTTCAACCAGGTTTTCAAGATCAGCACTCTCCTTGAGATACATATCCATAAGCCTTGTGGCGCCTAAGAGCCGTCCTGTAATATCAAGTATCTCTTCCATTATTGCCAGTGAACCGTGCCTGTACTCTGCATCAATAAGATCTGATTTGATCTCAACCATAAATCCGAGCCTTGTTAAAATTCCTTTAATAAAACCGGCCCGAAGGGATTTCCCGGAAAAACTGCCGCCACCGCCTGAAAAACGAAAAAGGATATAATTATCAGAGCTGATATCAGAACATATTGTGTCAAGGATAACAAAATGGTAGCCAAATCTTAAATTAATATTAAGATAATCTTTTGAAAGCACAGCATAGCTTCCAAACCGGGCAGCATCTGCACTGATGATGCCGCCGGCCATAACAATTTTATCATATTCTTCCCAGTCAAAATGGAAAAATTCTGACCAGTGGATGCCGGGGTGTAAAAGCCCTTTTAATACTGCTCTCATTGGAGTGGATACAATATCCTCAACATTTATTTCCCTGGAGGCTGAATTTTCTTTTTTTGTTCCATCTCCAACATCCAGAATATAAAAAAGCATGGGAATCTCAGAGATCAGTTTTTTTGCCCCTTTTCTTCTGCCCCCTTTTCTGGTTCCGATGCCAAACATCTCCTGAACTGCTTTTTCATGGGAAAATCTGATTATATCGTGAAGGGAACGGCATGCTTCAGGAACAAAGGAGCTGGATTGGGGGTCAACCAATTGAAGAGGGGATATAAAATCCATTATATACCTTAGTTTGAGCAGAAAGGAGCTTTCCTGTAACAGTTCTCTTTTTTTTCCTGAAGTCTCTTCAAGTGATTCCACTGCACCCTCATAAATAACCTGGTTTCCTGCGTCCACGGTTATAATATTTGTGTTGGTAAGTTTTTCAAAAGCATTACCTGTATTTACCAGGGCAGGAATATTAAACTCCCTGGCAACAGATGAAAAATGGCTTGCACAAGACCCTGTATCAGTGACCACTGCCTTTATTCTGTCCATGACTGTCACATATTGGGAAGATGCAGTTTTAGCCACAAGCACAGCATTGTCTGGAGTGTTGTTGAGATCTGAATATTGTTCAATCTTATGTACTGCCCCCAGGCCGACTCCCGGGCAGGCAGGCTCTCCTTTGGAAATCAGTATATTATTTTGAATATCTTTA
>JAYEHB010000030.1:0-2742 GCA_034659375.1 Thermodesulfobacteriota bacterium | reverse complement strand
TCTGGATCATCCGCCTCTTATTGCCTGGCTGATCCGGGGAAGCACGGAACTGTTCGGAAACACTGAAGCAGCTGTAAGACTGGTTCCTTTTCTCTGCTGGTTTGTAACGGCTTTTTTCTGCTTTAAAACAGCAAAATCCCTTTTTGACCGATCAACAGCATTCAGGACTCTTGCACTTCTGGCGGTTCTTCCCCTATTTTTCTGCACTGGATTTTTAAGCACTCCGGATGCTCCGCTTATGGCCTGCTGGTCCATGGTTTTTTATTTTATGCACAGGGCACTGCTCCATGGCGATAAAACTGCCTGGTGCTGGATTTGTATTGGGATAGGACTGGGGCTGGGCATGCTGGCCAAATACACAATGGTACTTCTGGCTCCAGGCATTTTTACATTTATTTTAATGGAGAGATCCCAAAGAAAATGGTTTACCCGGCCCCAGCCCTATTTTGCCATTGGTATAGCACTGCTGGTTTTCCTGCCGGTGATTATCTGGAATGCCAACCATGACTGGGCATCCTTTCTGTTCCAGGGACCGAGAAGGTTTGCAGGCAGCTTTGAATTCTCTCCTGAAAAGCTGGTGGGAAGTGCTGTTCTTATGATAACTCCAGCGGGCTTTCTTGCACTGGCAGCTTTTGCAGGTTGTAAATTTAAACTGCCGGCTCAAAACCCTCAACTAAGGACAACCATCAAATTTGTCCTTAGTTTTACCATGATACCCCTTGCAATGTTTTTCTTTTTCAGTCTGTTCAGACAGGTGAAACTTAACTGGACAGGTCCCATCTGGCTCTGCTTTTTGCCCCTCATGGCCTGGTCAATGGTTCCAGCTTCTTTGTATGAAAATATATGCAGACAAAACAGAACTTGCATGCTTTATTATAAACGGGCCGGTCTCCAATCAGGTATGCCCGTGGCAGTTCCAGGAAAACTGCTTGCTTTTGTCCAAAAACTCTGGCCTGGGACCATGCTGTGCTCCTCCCTTGTTCTTGGGGCAGTGCTTTATTACTCAACCCTTGGATTACCAGGCCTGGCCTATTTTACAGACAAGCCTTTTCTGCTGGGCTGGAAAGCCATGGCCCGGGAAATTGAAGCAATGCCAGCCTACCGGGCAAACCGCAATAAAGGGCCATTGGTGGTGGGCCTTGATAAATACAAAATTGCCAGTGGCCTGGCCTTTTACCGGGGCAGGGCAGCTGAAAATCAAAACAGTCCAGCCATGCAACTTTCCAAACAAACAGCAGGGCGCAGTCTGTTTGGAGAAGAGAGCCTGATGTACGGGCTCTGGTATCCAAGCCAAAAGTATATCGGCAGGGATATGGTGCTGGTCAGCCATGATCCAGGCCGCCTGAAAAAGAAAAATATCCAGGATCATTTTGAATCAATGGATGATACCCGGGAAATTAAAGTTGTTAAAAATAAAAAAAGTGTTGCCACTTATTATTGTTGCATGGGATATGGGTACCAGCTTAAAAAATCAGCACAGACACCCGTGCCTCAACTGGCAAAAAAAGAGGGGCAGGCTTTGCCTAATAAGGTTTTTTAATCCAGGAGACGACAAAGACGCAGGCCTGACCCCATTCAACCCCATTCAAAGGATGATAAAATGAGAATACTTGTTATAGAGGATGACCAAAAGATTGCCGATTTTATTGCAAAGGGGTTAAAGGAATCAGGGTTTACAGTTGACCATGCAGCCAATGGTATTGATGGTTTGCACCTGGCTTTGACGGAATCCTATGATATAGGTGTATTTGATATCATGCTGCCTGGAATCGATGGTCTGGAGATAATAAAAAGAATCAGGGCAGGCAATATAACCACCCCTGTCATTATCCTGAGTGCCCGCCGCAACGTTGATGAAAGGATTAAGGGAATAGAGACAGGGGCAGACGACTACCTGACAAAACCCTTTTATTTTTCAGAACTTCTGGTTCGGGTTCAGGCATTAATCCGCAGATCAAGTGGAACCAGCGAACCATCCTGCCTGAAAGCAGGAGATCTTAGCCTGGATCTTCTCACACGGGAAGTGGTACGGGCAGGCAAGCACATTGACCTGCAGCCAAAGGAATTTTCCCTTTTGCGCTACATGATGCAGAATGCAGAAAGGGCCATATCCAAGACAGCGATACTTGAGCATATCTGGGAATATAACTTTGATCCCCAGACCAATGCAGTGGACGTTCTGGTGTGCCGTTTGCGGGCCAAGATCGATAAAGATTTCAAGGATAAGCTACTGCATACCCTCAGGGGAGTGGGATATGTGTTTAAAAATTGACAGTACACAGGTAGAGAATGAAACGTAACCGTTCACTCCCCCCCTAAAATGTGAGAGTGATAAAGCTAACTTATTGAATTTATTAGACCCCACCCAAAACTGGGAGGGGGGGGGGAGTGAACGGTTACAATGAAACAGTTATATACGAATTTACATAAAAAGTTTCAATACAGTATTGAATTCAGACTGACCTTCTGGTATGCAGTTGTTTTTATTCTTAGCTGGATTGTTCTTTTTACAGCCGGTTTTACACTTCTTGACAAGTCCATCAAGGAAAAGGACCGCAGGATCATCCGGGAAATCATGGCAAATTATGCCCTGGTGGCTGACTCCACAGGAACAGACCTTCTGGTAAAAAATCTGAAAAAAGAGACAATGACCCACATGGCAGAAGGACATTTTCTCATGGTGTCATCACCTGACCATGGTATATACCATTTGACAATCCCCTATGGCTGGCCCGATCTTGA
>JAYEHB010000029.1:0-2743 GCA_034659375.1 Thermodesulfobacteriota bacterium | reverse complement strand
TCCTCTCGTTCCCAAGCTGATGTGGATGCCGCCATTGTGGTTGATGAAATTAAAGGAGATTAGGAGATTATTTTTCCACAAGACCTCTATTGTGGAGAGTTAGAAGAGAAATAGATGATAGAATTGAACCTGGGATTTTAGAAATAGAACACGATGAAAGTGGATTTATGGCAAATATAATTGAAATGGATTTATGAATTTCCGGCAAATATAATTGAAAATAAAATTATGATACAGGAGCAAACCCCATGAAATATTTTAAATATCTTATTGTGCTGTTTTTGATGTTCCAGGCATATCCTGCACATGCTGACGGGACAGCAGAGCCTGAAAAAATAATAAAAACCTCAATCAGCACAATTTTGACAGTACTTGGCAATGAGACCTTGTCAACAAACCAGAAACAGGAGAGAATAACTACAATCATTGATGGATTGTTTAATATTCCTCTAATTGGCAAACTCTGTCTTGGTAAAAAAAACTGGTCAAAGTTCAATTCCCGGGAAAAAGCTGATTATACAAGCCTGTTTTCCGAATTTTTCAAAACTTTTTATGCCGACAAAATTGAATTTTTTGATAATGAATTTGATAATGAAAAGGTTCTTTTTGAACCAGGGATTAAGTCTGGCAACAAAATCAAAATACCAACCTTCCTTGTTTCAAAGGGAGAAAAAACTTCAATGCTCTATAAAATGTATAACTCAAAAAAAGGCTGGCGGATATATGATATTGAAATTGCAGGTGTCAGCATAATTAAAACATACAGATCCCAGTTCAGCCAGATACTTAAAAAAGGGGTTCCCGAAGACCTGCTGGTAAAAATCAGGGAAAAAAAGATAGCGGAGATAACATATAATTAATCCCATGGTATCCTTATTTTTTAAGCTTTTACATAAGAATCCTTGTAAACCAAACAACGACTTTGATTCTTTGCCGGCAAACCGAGATGAAAAATCAGGTTTGCCCATGGCAGTTTATTCAAAAGTTGTTTTAAAAAGACCATGGTTAACCCTTTTAATACTGGCTGTCATTTTTGCATCCCTTGGATATCACATCAAAGATTTCAGGCTTGATGCTTCTTCAGATTCCCTGATTCTGGAAAACGACAAAGATCTTAAAATTTTTAAAGAGATCAACAAGAGATACGGCACAGATGATTTTCTTCTTATGGCGTATAAGCCAGAACAGGGAGAACTTTTTTCCAGAAATGTGCTTTCCAGCCTTGAAAACTTACGTGACGAATTAAAAAAAATTAAAAATGCAGTTTCTGTTGTCTCAATTTTAGACGTTCCTCTGCTTGAAAATCCCCCTGTACCAATAAAAGATCTTGTAACAAACATAAAAACCCTTGGATCTAATGATACCAGCCTTGATATGGCCCGTGCCGAATTTAGAGAAAGCCCGATCTATCAGGATCTTCTGGTAAGTTCTGACCTCTCCATAACAGCTCTTCAGATCAATTTTAAAAAAGATGATGGATTTGAAAAAATCAGCTCTCAACGCAGCAGATTAAGAGAAAAACAGAATATAAATTCAATTACTCCAAAGGAAAAAACAGAGCTTGACCAGCTTGAGATAAAATACAGACAAGAAAAAATCAGGCTTGATAAAGAGCTACACAGCGATATTGCCTTTATCCGCACATTGATGAAAAATTATGCTGATAAAGCTGAACTGTTTCTCGGCGGAACATCAATGATCGCCGATGACATGATCACTTTTGTCAAAAATGATATTAAGATTTTTGGTACCGGCATGTTTCTGTTTCTGATCCTGACACTTGGTGTTATTTTCAAAAAAAAACGCTGGGTATTCCTGCCCATAATCTGCTGCATCTTTTCAATAATTTCAATGACTGGATTGATTGGAATCTTTGGTTGGGAAATTACAGTAATATCCTCCAATTTTATATCTCTACAGCTAATTGTTACCATGGCTTTAACCATACACCTCATTGTCAGGTACAGGGAACTTGTGGTGCAGAATCCAGAATGGTCCCAGTTTGACCTTGTAAAAAAAACCATTGCCTCAAAGTTCATACCATGTCTCTTTACCACTATTACAACCATTGCAGGATTCAGTTCGCTTCTTGTTTGTGATATTCTGCCTGTTATAAATTTTGGCTGGATGATGAGTATAGGGATGATTGTCTCTTTGGTTGTCATATTCCTGCTTTTTCCGGTCATCCTTATTCTCTTACCCATGGATACAAAAGGCAGTAAAAAGCAGTTTGGAAAAAAAATCACAGATTTGCTGGCACATGTCACTGAAAAACATGCAAAATCTATATATCTTGTTACAGGTTTACTGATAATTATTACAGTCACGGGTATATCAAAACTTACTGTGGAAAACAGTTTTATCGATTATTTTAAAAAATCAACACAAATATACCAGGGCATGAAAATAATTGACCGGAAAATGGGCGGCACAACTCCCCTGGATGTCATAATCAATTTCCAGAAATCAGGAAATAACACGAGCAGTCAATCAGGAAATAACAAGAGCAATCAATCAGGAAATAACAAGAGCAGTCAATCAGAGAACTCAATTAAAAAATCAGAAAAATCATTTGGTCAATCAGAAGCTCCAGTCAACAATACTTTTTCAGAGACTTTCATTCCAGCGACCTCAACGAACAAGAAAAATGACAAAAACGCCGTCGGGAATGTTGATGAGTCTGGTGATGTCAGTCAAGATGGACTTGTTGAGCATGGGGCTGAAGCATTTGACAGTGACACTG
>JAYEHB010000028.1:0-11792 GCA_034659375.1 Thermodesulfobacteriota bacterium | reverse complement strand
TTATTTTTGACATATAAATCTACAGCTATTATGGATTCCTGATAAAATAGTCCACCAACTGTAAATGACATTTTATATTTGGGGGATGATGTTTTTTTATTATTAAATTCCATATCAGGAATTAATTATTCTCCTTATCAAAATTTCAATAAATATCTGTATATATAAACTGATTGAGATAAAACTTAATTGTCTTGAATATCTTTTTAAATAATCATACGATCATTCTGGCAAGGTCTTTGGCTTTTTCAAAACTTGGCTCAATGAGCGACTGTATCTTTTTTTCGGAAATATTATAAACGTCAACTGCCCTGGCAATCATCTCATCCAGCCCGTTATTTGAATCATCTTCCCTTAATATTGAAACCAGTCTGACAGGTATTAGAGCTTTATGGTCATTGTCAGCATCCGGGTCATGATGATTCTTGATGGCCAGGGCAATATTTTCCGGAAGTCCCCATTCACTGCAAATCCATGTGGCAACCTCTGCATGATCCCATTCCAGGGAACTTCGCTCTAATTTAGCAAGATCACCTCCTTCCAGGTGCCATGTTTTAAAAATCGGATCATAATCATCGATTCTGTGGCAGGCAAGGAACGGCAGTGCCAAATCCTGGAGAAAGGCTGCGGTAAAACATTCAGACTCTTTTGCCGGACAGAGGATTTGTGCAAGCTCCTGGGCCAGTAATGCCCGTCTTGCAGATGTCAGCCAGAACTCTGCCGGATCATGCCATTGGCAGATCTGTTTTGGAATACCTTTGGCAACGCCAACCCCCAAAACCAGGGATTCCAGCTGGGATAACCCCACAAGGGCTATGGCCTGGGTTAAATTTTCCACTTTATTTTTTGGTGAAAAAGCAGCAGAATTGGCAATACTTAAAAGACGTACTGAAAGACCGGGGTCAAGGGAAAGAGATTGTGCAATATCTGAAGCTGAAGAATAGGGGCTTCTGATTTTTTGTAATATCTGTAATATTACTGCAGGAAACGAGGGAAGCTGATATCCCTTTAATATTTTTTTTAATTTTGCTTTTGGATCAATCTTATTTTTAAAAAAAGAAAACATATACCACCTAATTTTAGTTATTCCGCCCGCCGGGCCATTTTATTGCCTAAAATACTTAAAAGTCCCCCTAATCCCATATACCCTGTAATTGCCTGTAAAGTCACAAAAACCTGGGCCGCTAACGAAGCGGGAACAGCATCTCCGTAACCTAACGTGGTCAGTGTAACAAAACTAAAGTATATGGGTGAAAAAAGGGTCGTATATTCACCATAATCTATGTTGACTTGTGTATAGATGGCTGCAAAAGCCAAAGTTGCACAAAACAGCCATACAAACCACCGAAAAAGGCTTCTTCCACAATCAGAAGAGGCCCACCAGAGCAAGTATATGGCTCTATGAAAACGGGAACTTGCCTGGAATTCATACAGGTAATTCTCATCAGCAATATACCGCCTGACAAGATAGGCACCCCTTAAGTCCAAGTCCCTGATATCAACACCAATCCACCTGGCTTTTTTGAAATTTTTTATTCCCAGCAGCCGGCACCCCTGCATATCAGCCACTTCAAAATTTGTCCCATTGACATTGCTTTGCTTTAAATCGGTTTGTGAAAGGTTTGCCCGTGTAAAGACAGCCCAGGATAAATCTGTTTCTGAAAGCCGGGCTTTTTCTAAATTGGAAGCTCTTAGATCGGCATAATTTAATTTTGACCGGCTTAAAGTGGCATCACTTAAATCGGCATTGATTATACTTGCATGGCTGAGATCTACTCCGCCAAACCCGCACCTTTTTGCACTGCATTCATTGAGGATTACGTGGGTAAGATCAGATCCTATAAATTCACATTCATCCAGAATTGCCTGTTCTAAGCTTGCCTGTGAAATTTTGTATAGCCCAGAACAGTTCCCGTTAAATTGGACTGGTCAAGGTTGGCATAGGACAAATCATATCCTGATAAATCAAGGTCTGAAAGGTCCTCATGAAGCAATGAGATACCTCTTAAATCAAGGTGTAAAGGCCTTTTGAAGTTATTTTTCCTGCATTGGGTTTTCAGCTGATCGATCATTTGCTGTAAAGTGGTTTCTCCTCCATTGGAATTTTTTTTATTCCACCTGGATTTTAATGAGATCACTTCTTTTTTGGTTAAGATAGGTTCTTCCATCTTTTTTTTCCCGTATCTGCATTTTTAAATTAATCTACCCCCCATGTCCTGGCGGCATACCAAAGGTAAATATTTGGCTTATAATGTAAATGTTTGGCCAGTGCCTCATATTCGTTTATTTGGGCCTGCGTAGCATACTAATGTTATGTGAGCAGGCCAAAATGGGCGAATATGGGGTGCTGGCCGAATATTTACTGACAAAGAATGAAATTCTCATTAATTACAGCACGTTGGAAATAATTATATATATATCAAAACGACAGAATACATTATTCAATAATTGCGATTTTATTCCCAACAATTTTTTAAAAGATATTTGAGGGGGACTATTTTGTCAATACAAAATATTGAAAATAGAAATAGCGGCCGCGGCCCTCTCTATGCTTGTTGACTTTTATTTAATTTTCTGATATGTTTCTTATCTTTATTAATTATAGATGTCCTTGAATGACCTGATACATAAAGTTACTGCTCGCACGGTTAAGTTCCGCTGAAAGCATGAATAAAATCGGCATCAAGTCATGCTGGGACTACTATAACTGTTAGCAACGATACATGGCAAGAATGATTTGCCACAACAAAAATGCAAAAAATGAAAGTCAAAAGTAATTTGCACTTTTCTTAAAACGAGCCACGAAAAACAAAAACGAATACGAAAAATAAAAAAGGCACTCTTTTCGTCGTTGAAACTGCGTAATTACAATTGTTTGAAAAAAATCATATAACCGGCATGGCCGGAGCATGGTCATTCTCATCGGCCACAACAAATTTAGAAAGTCTATCATTGCAGTCGCTTGGACGGACTTTCATATAACCGGCATGGCCGGAGCATGGTTATCGCTACCGGCCACAACAAAAAATGAAACTCCATGATTTTAAATAGTTATACTGAGTCTCATATAAAAAAATAAGGAATAATAACAATGTCACATTTTGCTGAGTTTAAAAACATATTGATCAATAAAAAAGCCTTCTGGCTGATGGAAATTCTATTTTTGGAAAACCCTTTTCTTGAGCAGATCATGAAACATTCCCGATCGGTTGAGCAGGTCAAAGGTAAATTAAAAAAGCTGACACTGAAAACCCTTAAAAGCAATCCCGATGCCTTATCATACTATGAGGAATCCCAAAAAGGGAGATCGCAGTTTCATAAATTGTCTTATAAAGATTATGCCGTCATAAGAATTCTTGATTATTTAAATCATTCCGGCAGACAATTCATGGATCCCAACCTTCAGAACGAAATTGTTGAAAGTGATCCTTTTGCTATCCTGTTTTATGCTGCAAAGAATGGAACAGGAGGCGCAACCCCGGCATTTTTCAATGATATGATTTATCTCTTCAGGCAGTTCTCAGGCAAACTTGCCCCTACGTCGGTATCAAAAAGAAAAATTATTAAATGGATGGATAGGTATCCTTCAGGGCTTGATCCTGAAATTATCAAAATACGTAAAAAAAATAAAAACAGAATTTTAAAAGTTATCATTGGAAAAATTACCAGGCGAACCGTGAGAAGCACACGGTATAAATTTTCAAAAGGAATGACCGATCAGGAAAAAATGTCCATTGCCAGAAAATGGTGGCACGAACATCTGTTCCATATCAAATTTGCAGCCAGAACGGCTGAAGCATTGAATGAAATGCTGGATTTTTCTCTTGACAAAGATACAATGACTATTCTTGAAAAAGCCCAGAAAATCGGTATCCCCATTTTTGTAAACCCCTACTACTTAAGTCTTTTAGATACCCATACCAATTCGGTTGCTGTTGGAGCGGATTTAACCATTCGGCAGTATATTTTTTACTCTGAAGATCTGGTTAATGAGTTTGGCCAAATCCATGCATGGGAAAAAGAAGACATTGTTCAACCCGGCAAACCAAATGCTGCCGGCTGGATTATTCCAGACAAAAAACTGCACCGGCGGTATCCTAATGTGGCAATTGTGATTCCCAAAACCCTTGGCAGGGCATGCGGCGGTCTTTGCTCAAGCTGTCAGCGGATGTATGGCTTTCAGAGTGGTATACTGAACTTTGATCATAATAAATTAAAAGCCAAAGGTTACTGGAAAGAGCATTTAGAAAAACTACTCACTTATTTTGAAGAAGATTCCCAGCTCAGGGATATCCTGATCACCGGCGGAGATGCTTTGATGAGTTCCAACCGGGTTCTGGCAGAAATTCTTGAAGGTGTCTATCAAATGGCCAAGAAAAAAGTTAAAGCCAATAAAGAGAGAAAAACCGGTGAAAAATACGCCGAGATGCTAAGGGTCAGGCTTGGCACCAGACTTCCGGCTTATCTCCCCATGAGAATAGAGCCTGAACTTGTCAAAATACTGGCAACTTTTAAAAAAAAGGCATCCTGCATCGGTATCCGGCAATTTGTTATCCAGACCCATTTTGAATCTCCAATGGAGGTCACACCTGAAACGCAAAAAAGCGTGAAAATGCTTAATAAAGCCGGCTGGATCGTTACTAATCAGCATGTCTATACCTCTGCTGCCTCCAGAAGAGGTCATGGGGCAAAACTCAGAAAAATCATGAATGATATCGGTATTCTGCCCTATTATTCATTCACTGTGAAAGGCTTCACGGAAAACAGAAATGCCTTTGTACCCAATGCCAGACTGGTTCAGGAAATCATGGAGGAGAAGAAAATCGGTATTCCTCCAGCAAAGCTGCACAACCGTATCAAAAATCTGCCTTTATGTGCTGAGCATAGTTTGGAAAATATAAAACAGCTCAAAGAAGAGTCCAACCTGCCATTTTTATCAACTGACAGGAATGTGTTGAACCTGCCTGGAGTCGGTAAAAGCCTTACCTTCAGGACCATCGGCATCACACATGATGGCAGGCGAATTCTTGAATTTGATCATGACTCCACCCGCTGTCACAGCCCTATCATTAAAGAAATGGAGAAAATTGCCATTGTTGAATCAAAAAGTATGACTGAATATATCCACCAGTTGGAAGAGATGGGAGAGAATATTTCTGAATATACATCTACCTATGGTTATTCATTGAGTGAAACAGAATCCAGGATGCCGGTTTTTGAATATCCAAAACTGCCGTACAAGCTGACAGATACCATTACCAATTTTGCTCCTGACCCAGCCAATTTGACCAATGCCTGCCTGCTTAATTAAAATTTTATGGGAGTTTCCATGAGGATTATACATACATCAGACTGGCACCTGGGCCAGAATTTTATGGGCAAAATTCGGGAAAAAGAGCACCAGAAGTTTCTTGACTGGCTGCTGGCCACCATTGACAATGTAAAAGCCGATGTTCTGGTGGTGGCAGGGGATATCTTTGACACCGGCACTCCGCCTTCCTATGCCAGGGCAATGTTTAATCAGTTTATTGTTTCCCTCAGGTCAACCAGGTGTACCAGAGCTGTCTTTGTGGCCGGAAACCATGATTCAGCCGCCACCCTGAACGAAGCCAGGGAACTTCTGGCCTGCCTTGACGTCTTTGTCTGCGGCAGGGTGTTTGAAAATCCCAGGGATCATGTGCTGGTGCTGAACAATGCCAACGGCAGACCAGGTGCGCTTCTCTGTGCAGTTCCATTTATCAGGCCAAGGGATTTGATCAAAAGCACGGCAGGAGAGACAGGGCAGGATAAGAAACAGGCACTGACAGACACTATTTCGGATTTTTATCACCAGGTATATGAAGCTGCCCTTGAAAAACAAAAGGAGCTGGAGCTGAACAAATCTCTGCCTATCCTTGCCACAGGACATTTGACAATGGTGGGGGGCATGACATCGGAATCAGTCCGGGATATTTATATTGGCTCTCTGGATGCCTTTCCTGGAAATGGGTTTCCAGCCTTTGACTATGTGGCGTTAGGTCATCTCCACCGGGCACAGCAGGTAAAAGGAGCAGATCATATACAATATTCAGGCTCTCCCATTCCTCTTAGTTTTGATGAAGGAAAAAAAGAAAAACAAGTGCTGCTGCTAAGTTTTGAAGAAAAAGGAGTTATGGAGATCAAGGCAGTACAAGTTCCATGCTTTAGAAAACTTTGTACCATTAAGGGCAATCTTGATCAGATTGAAAAACAGATTTCACTCCTTTCTGATCATGACCCGGACAAAACCATGTGGCTGGAAGTTGAAGTTGCAGCAGATGATTACCTTTTTGACCTTCATGCAAGAATACAGGCCATGATTGAGGAGATGCCCATTGAACTTTTGCGGATCAAAAGAAAACGAAAACCCGGGGAAACAGGCATTGATGTTGAAGCAAAGGAAAAACTTGAAGAGTTAAGTGTGGAAGAGGTTTTTCTGCGCCGCCTTGCCTTAGAAGAGCATGATGATCAGGACCGGGAACTGCTGTTGAACATGTTCAGGGAAATTGTTTATAATATTGATCAGTCTGATTGTGCTGACCAGACAGACCAGTCAGACAAGACTGGCAAAGTTGATCAACCAGACACGACACATCAGACAGACAAGACTGACAAAGTTGATCAGCCAGACACGACAAATCAGACAGACAAGGCTGAATTAACAGAACAAGGGGATGAATCATGAAGATTCTCAGCCTGAGATTTAAAAATATCAATTCTCTGAAAGGGGAGTGGAAGATTGATTTCAGAACTCCCGAGTTCCGGGATCATGGGCTGTTTGCCATCACAGGCCCCACAGGTGCCGGCAAAACCACAATACTGGATGCTCTGTGCCTTGCCCTTTACCACCAGACCCCCAGATTGTCCGTGTCATCGGGCAGTAATGAGATAATGACCAGGCACACGAGCGAGTCCCTGGCTGAGGTGGAATTTGAAGTAAAACATAAGAACTACCGTGCTTTCTGGTCCCAGCGCCGGGCCCGTAACAAGGCAGACGGAAATCTTCAGCCGCCCCAGGCTGAACTTGCTCATATGGATGGTTCCATTATTTCAAGCACGGTCACTGGTAAACTCAAACAGATCAAAATAATTACCGGCCTTGATTTTGGACGGTTCACCAAATCCATTCTCCTGGCCCAGGGGGGATTTGCCGCATTTTTAAACGCCAATGCCAATGATCGGGCTGCATTGTTAGAGGAGCTGACAGGCACTGAGATTTATGGAAAGATCTCGAGAAAAGTGTATGAACGTATGAATGATGAAAAAAAGCCATTGGATCTGCTGAAAGCCAGGGCAGATGTGGTGGAGCTGCTGGACAAAGATACTGAAGAAAAACTTAATGAAGAGTTAAAAGAACTTGAGGCCAAAGCAGAAGAGTTGCAGATCCTGGGGCTGGATCTGCAAAAAAAGAAGCAATGGCTGGAAAATGTGGAAAAGGGTAAAGAAGAGGTGGAAAAAGCTGAAACTGCGGTTAAGCAGGCTTTGGACACCAGGGAAGAGAATCAGGAGCATCTGGAAAAATTATCTGCTTCCCTGCCTGCTTTAGAGATTAAACCGGTTTTTGAGGCCATTGATAAGGTTCAACAGCGGTATGATACAGGAAGCAAAGAGCTTGAGTCCATGGCAGACAGTCTTGCAAAAAATGAGATGCAACTGGCTGAACTTTTAAAAAAAGAGGTGGAATATAGAGAAAAAAGAGATGAGTGTAAAAAGGTGCAGGCAGAGACTGACACTCTGATTAATGAAAAGGTGCTGCCCCTGGATCATGAAATTGTTCATCTCAGAAAATCGGCAGATATTGTTAAGGAAAAATGCGATAAAATAAATAAAGCAATTAAAGCAATTGAGTCAGATCGTAAAGAACATGAAGCCCAAAAGAAAAAAGCCGAGCTTGTTTTTGAAAAAGCAAACCAGTATCTTATGAATCACAAAGCCCATGGATTTTTGGGGGAAGAGCTTCCTCTTATTGAAGATTTTTTTGACCAGCGCACTGTTCTGGATGGGGATCAAAAAGATATTATCCTGGGGGGTAAGAAAAACCGCACCATGTCAGCAGAGGCAGAAATGCGACTCAAACAGCTCAACTCAGAGGCAAAAACCCATGCAGACCAGAAAAAATTTTTAACAGATAAGCTAAAAGAACTTGGCAGGGAGAGAAAATCTGTACTGGAAGATTTTTCTGAAGAAGATTGGCAGCAAAGCTATAAAGAGATGAATCAGACTCTTAACTTAAGAATTGAGTTAAAGCAGATTTCCGGCCAGTATGAAACTGCAAAAGAGAAAAAAAATACTCTTATAAATCAGTTGAAAATAGTTGCTGCTGCCCTTAAAAAAGAGAAAAAAGTTTTTGCTGAGCTGACAAGTCAAAGAGAAAAAGCAGCAGAGCATCTCAGGGATCTGAACACCCTGGTGGACCAGGAACAGCAGATAGTAAGTTTGTCAAAATACAGAAAAAGGCTGAATAAAGGAGATTTTTGTCCTTTGTGCGGGTCAACAGAACATCCGGCCATTGAGAAATATCAGGGACTTGATATTTCTGAAAACAAAACAAGAAAAAAGTTAAAAGAAAAAGAACTCAAGCAGCTTGAAACTGAACTGCAACAGGCAGGACAGAATATAGTCCGCTCTGAAACCTCTATCTCTGCCTGTGAACACCAGATAAAAGAGCTTGAAAAGAACTTTGAGGCGTTATGGACTTCTTGGCAAAGGCTTTCACAAAATCTTAAGATCAACATCCGTATGGACCATGTGGAGGAAATTAAAACCTGGCTTAATAATGAAGAAAAAAAGTCTCTGGAAATTCAGAAGATTCTCTCTTTTCTGGAAAAAAGCGACCGCAGGATAGAAGATCTGAATCAAGGCCTTCAAAAGACCCGTGAGCAGGAAAGTGAAACCTTTCACAACATTGATATATGCAGCCGCCAGATGGAAGATTTAAACCTGAAGCAGGGTGAGATTGAACTTGCAAAGGAAAAAGCAGATCAGAAAATGCACGGGCTGGAAAAAAAACTGACCATTACAATGGCAAAACTGGACAGCAGCCTGCCAGGTATTGACAGGCAAAAGCTATGGTTAAAAAAACATAATAATTTTCTCAAAGTCCATAAAGAAAACCACTCTCTGGTTGAGACCACACAAAAGAAAATTGACAGGATCAAAGGTGAGATCAGGCTGCTTGAAAAAGACCTGGGTGCTGAAACAAAGCAGTACAAGGAAAATAGTGATGAACTTTCAATAACCCAAAAGCAGTTATCTGAACTTGTGGTCCAGCGAAAAGAGCTGTTTAAAGAGAAAGACGCTGCCAAAGAGCGCAAAAAACTGGCACAAGCTGTAACCATGGCTGAAACCAGTTTAAAATCTTTACAAAAAGAGAAAGATCTGGCTCAGAAAAGTGTAAGCCTGTTTAAAGGCGGCATGGCAGGGCTTAAAAAATCACTTTCAGACCTGATACTGGAACAGAATCAGGCAAAAGAGAGCTGGGAACAAACCCTTGAAAAAAGTGAATTCAAAGATCAGGCGGATTTTCAAAAAGCTTTGATTCCGCCAGAAGAGCGCCAGAGGCTTGAAAATCTTAAGACTGAACTGTTTAAACAGGAAAACAGGGCACACACCCTGTTGGAAAACGGCAGACAATCCCTTAAAATTCTGTTGCAGAAAACTTTGACTCGTTACTCCCGGGAAAAAATCATGGAGCTTCTGAAAAAAAATCAAAAAATTTCCCAGACCATTGGCAAGCGCCAGGGAGAGATCTTCCAGCGTATCAATGATGATAAGGAGAAACGGAAAAATCAGAAAAACCTGTTTAAAGAAATTGACCGGCAAAAGGCTGTATACGACGTATGGGTAAAACTTTCCAGCCTGATCGGTTCAAAGCAGGGCGATAAGTTCCGCAGGTTTGCCCAGGGTCTGACCCTGGATCATCTGCTTTTTCTGGCTAATAAAAGGCTTTATTTCCTCCATGCCAGGTATCAGCTTAACCGGAAATCCGGGGAAGAACTTTCCATTGAGGTCAAAGACACCTGGCAGGCAGATATTGTGCGGGATACCAAAACGTTGTCAGGAGGCGAAAGTTTCCTGGTCAGTCTCTCCCTGGCCCTGGCTCTGTCAGACCTGGTATCCAGCCAGACCAGTATTGATTCTCTTTTTCTGGATGAGGGGTTTGGCACTCTTGACACACAAACCCTTGAGATTGCCCTGGATGCCCTGAGTAATTTGAATTCAGCCGGAAAAATGATTGGCGTGATCTCCCATGTGGATGCCATGCAGGAGAGAGTCGCAACTCAGATTACAGTGAAAAAGAAAAGCGGGCTTGGAATCAGCACCCTGGATGATCGTTTTAGAGTTCCTTGATTTATCTTATTTTTATTGAATTTGCATGTCCATCAAGGCCCTCGATTTCTGCAAGGGTAATTATATCATCAGCCTCTTTTTTAAAGGCATCTCTGGAATAATTGATAAGGCTTGTTTTTTTTGTGAAAATTTCCACAGAAAGGGCTGATGAGAACCTTGCAGTTCCTGCAGTTGGAAGAACATGATTGGGTCCTGCAACATAATCTCCCACAGGTTCCGGTGTGTATGGACCAAGAAAAACGGCTCCTGCATTTCTTATTTTTCCCACATATTCAAAGGGATCTTTTACAAGAAGCTCAAGATGCTCAGGGGCAAGACGGTTGGCAAGCTCTAGGCCTGTATCAATATCAGGAACAACCATTATGGCACCAAAATCCTTAATGGACTTTTCAGCAATCTCGTGTCTTGACAGCTTTACAATCTGTTTTTTTAAGGCATCTTTTGTTTTGTGGGCAATGGTTTCAGAATCTGTTACAAGAACTGCCGATGCCATGACATCATGCTCTGCCTGGGAAAGAAGATCTGCAGCAATAAAGTCCGGCTCGGCATTTTTATCTGCAATGACCAGAATTTCACTTGGCCCTGCTATCATATCTATTCCAACTATGCCTGAAACAATTTTTTTCGCCAGAGTAACATAGATATTACCCGGCCCGACAATGACATCCACCTTTGGTATTGTTTCTGTTCCATGGGCAAGGGCTGCAATGGCCCATGCACTTCCTGCTTTAAAGACAGAATCTATGCCGACTTTTTTTGCAGCTGCAAGCATAAAGGGACTTATCTTTCCATTTTCCATGGGCGGGGTCATCAGGGAAACTGATTCAACACCTGCCACTCTGGCAGGGATTCCTCCCATGAGAATAGATGACACAAGCGGTGTCTTTCCGCCAATGGCGCCTGGTGCATAGATCCCTGCGGCATTAACAGCTCTTACCAGCTGGCCCACCATGACACCATCCCTTGGAGTATCAATCCATGAATTTTCCTTTTGCCTTAAATGGAAAGATTCTATCTGACTCACAGCACGGTCAAGTGCTGTAAGAAATTTTTCATCAACCTGTTTTAAAGCCTCGTCAAACTCCTCTTCTGTCACTTTTAATGTGGATTCTGTCACATTTTTTGAATCAAATCGGTTTGTATATTCAACAAGGGCTTTGTCGCCCCGTAATTTAACATCACGGATAAAAGATTCCACATTTTTATACTCTTGTTCAGAAAAGCCTAATCCACGTTCTATTGTAGCCTTAACTCTTTTTTCTGCTTTATCAGAAGGAAAGCTGTATATTTTCATTTTTTAAATTTCCAAATTTAATTTTGTAAGTACAATATTTATTAATTTTTTATAACCGGCATACCCTATAGGGCAGAAACTGGCCGGAGCATGGTTATTGCTCATGAGCCTCAGTGAATTCCGGTTTTTG
>JAYEHB010000027.1:0-11802 GCA_034659375.1 Thermodesulfobacteriota bacterium | reverse complement strand
CAGCGTAACTTCATGATTGGCAAATCAATGTCATTAACTTAACAAAGCGATTTGTGAATGGAAGGGGTCAAATCTTTAATCTTGACAATTCAGAAAATAAAAGTTCGAAAGGGGATAAAAGTTCTGGATAATCTAAGCAAATCTTATCCAAAAAATGTTATCTCCTTTGTTAAAAATGTTAAAAATGAATCGTTAATTAAAATTCTTGCAGCAAAATGGCAGCATTAATTTCCAAAAATTCTTACACCTTTTGAATCTACTATATTAAGCTGAATCACAGGACCGCCATCCAGGCGGTGAGTTGCACAGGAGACTCAGGGATCATAGGCACGCACCGACATCTCAACCATGTTAAGAATGGTTTCATCAACCTTGCCGTCCTTGATGAGCATCCTTGCTGACTGCTCAACACTCATACTGATGGGTGCAAGATTATGGGTCGTTCCCACAACCATGTTGGCTGATTTAATACAGCCGTTTTCATCGGTTGTATAGTCATGGATAAGTGTTCCCCTGGGAGCTTCCACATGACCAACTCCCCGGCCTGCCCCTGGAGTTACTGCGTTTCTTGTCTTTGGATCTGTAATTGCAGTATCGCCAAGCAGCTCTTTTGTCTTTTCACATGAATATACAAGCTCAATAAGCCTTGCCCAGTGGTAGAGCAGAGTTAACTGTGATGGTCTGCCAAAACTTGACCTGAACTCTTCAAGCTCTGCCTGGGCAAGAGGTGTTGATATATAATCGCATGCATTTATACGGGCAAGACAATTGGATCTGTAAACACCCTTTGGAGCGTCAAGATCCATGGAAAAGCCTTCATTCCATGATTTTGCGTAGGGGTACTTACCATAGGAGACATCCACGGGATGCTCTGAGATATAATCAAGGTAATCAGAATCATCAAAATCATCATATGATCCATCGGGCTTCATGAGTCTGAGCTTGCCATCGTAAAAGTTAAGAGCTCCATCATCTTCCACAGTTCCAATGAACCCTGTTGTAATGACTCCAAGGGTCTTTACTGCATCAAGATACTTTGGAAAAATATTTTCCTTTGCATGCTTAATGGAAAATTTTGCAAACTCCAAAAGCTCGTCTGTATCTTTTAAAAGCTCCTGGCGCTGGCTCTCATTCATGGGTTTGGAAAACCCGCCAGGCACACCTGCAATGGGGTGTATAACCTTGCCTGCGAATTTTTCCATCATCATCTGGCTCTTCTGGCGCATTTTAATGATCTGTCTTGCAAGCTCAGGAGCAGCCCCTGCTATTCCAATAACATTTCTCACTGAATAATCTGCATCAGGCCCCATGACAAAATCAGGAGCTGCAAGAAAATAAAAATGAAGAATCTTGTCATTGATGTGAGCCATGTTCTGCATGCACTCTCTCAGCATATGACCTGCCGGAGCGACTTCAGCGTTAAAGCAGACATCAACTGCCTTTACAGAGGCCATGTGATGATGCCATGGGCAGATACCGCAGATTCTTGTTACAATCCTTACAACCTCTTCAGCCGGCTTGCCTTCAACATATTTTTCAAACCCCCTTAAACTGTTAAAGTGGGTTATTGCCTTTTCCACATTACCGCTGTCATCCAGCCTGATCTCAATGCTGGCATGACCTTCAATACGGGATAAAGGCTGTATATTTATTGTTCTTCCCATTTCTTCTATTTCCTCTCTTTTTTAGAAACAAGCCTGTTATGGGCTCCTGAGAACCTCAACAGATTGTCTCTGTCGGGCATACTTTTAATATCCATGCCATTACTTACAAGAGCATTGAGCATATCCAGAAGCTGGTTTCCTTCCTGCTTAACAGGCCCGTAGCATCCCCTGCAGGGAACCCTGGCACTGATACATCTTGGAGCTCCCCCTGTGGCACCTGAACATCCTGCCCTTGTAACCGGCCCCATGCAGAGATATCCCTGTTCAAGAAGACAACGCATCTCATCAATAGGCTTTTCAGGATCAAATTCAGGAGATTCAATAAACCTCTTGATCTCTTTTACATCACCCTTCCCCTTGCGGATTGCCGGACAGGTATCGCATACACTTCTAAACGGCAGTTCAGGAGTCTCGCCCTTGAGAAGGGCAAGTATTGCACCAGCAATGTGATCCGGATGGGGAGGACAGCCCGGCAGATAGATATCAACATCTATCTTTTCATCCAAAGCATAGCACCTGTCAAGAAGTGGCGGACACCCCTTGGACGCAGCACCCTGGGCCCCCTTGGGATCTGTGCTTTCTGTGTTGTAGTATCTGTCCATGAGCTCTTCATTAGTAAAAGAGTTAATAAGGGCGGGTATTCCTCCATGGGTTGCACAGGTTCCAAGGGCAATGATGATATCACATTGCTTTCTCATCTCCAAGGCAACTTCAAGGTGTTCATCATTTCTAATGCCGCCTGAGACAAGCCCCACGACGGCTTTGGGTATTTCAAAGTGCTCCTTGTCTCCAAGCTGTCCATAGTACTTATGATCCATGAGAACAGGAATATGAACAAACTCAATTTGCGGAAGAAGATCAATAAGAGTCTCCCCGATATTGAGGAGTGAAATTTCGCAGCCTGAACATGAATTGAGCCATTCACTGGCAACTTTTACTGGCATGCTTCAACCTCCCTTTGTTCCTTTTGTTCCATCTCAGTTCTAAAGGTATTGGGACCAAGCTCTTTGATTTTATCTGTGAACTGTGTCACTGTTTGAGCAAATTTTGGACCCTCAGCTCCTGATACCCATTCAAGGGTAACTCTTTCAGGATCAATTCCTAAATCCTCAAGCATAATTTTTATTATTTCATGCCTGGCTTCTGCTTTATAATTACCATCCTGGTAATGACATTCGCCAAGATGTCAACCCATGACCATTATGCCGTCGGCACCTTTTTTTAAAGCATCAACCACAAATTCAGGATGAACCATTCCAGTACACATGACTCTGACAGCTTTCATATTAGGCGGATACTCTAACCTTGACACCCCTGCCAGGTCACCGCCGGCATAGGAGCACCAGTTACAGAGAAAACCGATAATTGTCGGTTCAAAACTATCTGACATTATATTTCTCCTTATAATACAGGCTCACAGCCTGTAAGCCCCAAGGCATCAGCCTTTGGACATACAATTTGCCATAGCAAATTTGAAATTATATTTTTTTCCATCAAGCCATGTCCAGGATTGCATCAACCTGGGCTCTAATCTGACCTGGGGTAAATCCATTGACAACAACACCCTCTTTGGGACAGGTTGCCGCACAGATACCGCATCCCTTGCACAGAGCTTTATCAGTCTCTATTCTTCTGTGCATTACTCCATTATCTTCATACTCTACAAGTGTAATGGCATTGTAGGGACAAATATCCAGACAAAGAGCACACCCGTCACAATTATGGGTCACATGGGACTTGATACCGTCAAGCTTGAGACTCTTTTTAGAGAGAATAACTCCAGCCCTTGATGCAGCTGCAATACCCTGGGCAACGGCCTCATCCACAGGTTTGGGATAATGGCACATGCCGGCCAGAAAAACACCGTCAACATTGGAATCAACAGGTTTCAGCTTTGGATGGGCCTCGGTGAGGAATCCATCGGCATTAACACCGCACTTAAACAGCTCAACAAAGGAATCTGTTTTGTTTGGCACAATTGCTGTGGCAAGAACGATTCTATCTGCCTTTATCTCCAGCGGAAGCTGAACAATGGGATCAAAGATATCCACAATAAGGTCGTCACCGTCCTTTGAAACAACGGGTTTCATTTCCCTTGTATAACTGATAAAAAGAATACCAAGATCCCTTGCTTCTTTGTAAAGAGACTCTTTGTCAGCATAGGTTCTGATATCGCGGTAAAGGATATAGATGTTCATTTCTGGATTTAGTTTTTTGAGCATTACTGCTTCTTTAATTGACTGGGCACAGCAGACCCTTGAACAATAAGGTCTCTGTTCATCCCTTGAACCCACACACTGGATAAAAACAGTTGACGCAGCATCTTTTGCCTTGTCTGGATTGTTTGCAATTAAATTATCAAACTCAAGGGCTGTAAAAACCCTGTCATCCTTTTTATAAAGGTACTCATCGGGCTCATACCCCTTGGCACCTGTTGCAATAACACAGGCTCCAAACTCAATGGTTTGTGCTGTATCACCTGTTGTCAGTTCTCCTGTAAAACTTCCCACAGAACCTGCAACAGATGTAAGGGTTGTATTGGTCAATATCTTTAAAAGGTGATGATCCTCAACCCTGGCAACAAGGGATTTAACCTCTGCCTGTATATCTTCACCCTTCCAGCTCTGATTAAGATCCAGGGCTACACCGCCGGGCTTATCACCCTGTTCAATGAGAATTGTTTCAAAACCCTGGTTGGCAAGATTTAGAGCAGAATTCATACCAGCCATACCGGCTCCAATAACAAGTGCACGGTTTGTTACACTCACCTCAATCTCATCAAGAGGGTAGTTCTCAGCAACCTTTGCCACTGCCATGCTCACCTGGATTTTTGCCTTGGCTGTGGCTTTTTCAGGCTCTTTAGGGTGAACCCATGAGTTCATGTTTCTGATATTTGCCATTTCAACCATATACTTGTTAAGGCCAACCCCCTGAAGTGTCTCCTGGAAAAGAGGTTCATGGGTTCTTGGTGTACAGGCTGCAATAACAACCCTGTTAAGACCTTTTTCCTTAACCTTTTCTGCTATGAGATCCTGGGTATCTGTGGAGCAGGTAAACATATTGTTTTCAACATATGTTACGCCGGGAAGAGTTGCTGCATACTCAGAGAGATCTTTAACATCAACAACACCGGCAATATTTGTACCGCAGGAACAGACAAAAACACCAATATTGGGCTCCTGATCTGCAATATCAATCTCTTGGGGAAAAGTTTTCTCGCTTGTTAAAGTGCCCCTGGCATCGGACAGAGCTGCCTCAACCTCTGCTGCTGCAGTGGATGCAACAACAACAGACTGGGGGATTGCCTTGGGAGAATGGAAAGCTCCTGTTACAAAGACTCCATCCTTTGTTGTGGAAACCGGTTGAAAACTTCCTGTATCTGCAAACCTGAACTGATTCAGATCAAAACCAAAGGTATCTGCAAGCACCATTGCATCCTGTGGAGCTTCAATACCAATGGAGAGAACCACCATATCAAAATATTCGTTGTTCTGGGTTCCGTCCTCTGCTGTATAGGTCATTGTAACGCCAATACCATTGGGACCCTTCAGCATTGTATGGGGGCGGGCTCTTATATATTTGACACCCTTTTCCTTGGACTCCTCATAGTAACGCTCATACTCTTTACCGGGAGTTCTAATATCCATATAAAATATGGACTGTTCTCCGCCGTCACCGGGAATATGTGATTTTGTCATCACAGCCTGCTTAATGGCATACATGCAGCAGACGCTTGAGCAGTATCCATTATCAGCACAATTTACATTTCTGGAGCCTACGCACTGAATCCAGGCGATCTTTTTGGGATCTTTACCATCGGACTGTCTTGCAAGATGGCCCATGCTGGGTCCTGAAGCAGAGAGCATACGCTCGTACTCAAGACTTGTCACAACATCAGGAATCTCATCATAACCGTAGTAGTCAAGACCCTTGGGAGAAAAAGCCTTGAAACCAGGAGCAAGAACCACTGCCCCCACATTAATATCAATATACTCTGTTTTCATGTCAAGATCAATGGCCCCTGTGGGACAAATCTTAGCACAAACCCCGCACCTTCCTTTGGTCTGATAGATGCAGGTTTCAGGATCTATTGCATACTTAAGAGGAACAGTCTGGCCATACTTGATATATGCGGCTTTTCTCTTGTTAAGTCCCTCGTTATACTCATCATCAACTTTTTTAGGACATTTTTCTGCACACAATCCGCATGCAATACATTTATCCTCATCAATAAATCTTGGATTCTTCTTAACTGTTACTGTGAAATTACCTTTTTCACCTGTGACCTTTTCAACTTCTGAAAGTGTCAACAATTCAATGTTCAAGTGCCGACCGCACTCAACCAGCTTGGGTGAAACAATTCACATTGCACAGTCATTGGTAGGAAATGTCTTATCCAGCTGGGACATTGCTCCGCCAATTCCAGAGCTCTTCTCAACAAGATATACTTTATACCCTGAATCCGCCATATCAAGGGCTGCCTGAATCCCGGAGATACCACCTCCGACCAGCAGGACAGAACCAACAGGCTTTTTCGCCATAAACACCTCACTATATTTTTTAGTTGTTTGTTAAAAATACCAATCAATAAAAAAAGCTTAAATTTTTTATGCAGACTAAAAAATTTAAGCTCTATCTTAAAATCTAACGCTTTTTCTCAATATCTTTAAGCTGCTCCATTATCCAGAGAGCTGCTTGGGGAACCGCATCCTTAATCTCCCGGGTCAAACCGGGATTGATCTCATTGGGAATGGAATTAACGTGAACACCCAAAACTCTTACATCAACACCTCCTAAATCTTTTAACTCTTTTAAAAGATTGGAAGATGGAGACTGGTGCAGAGAAAAATCACTCATTTTCTCAGGAGGCACATCAGCGAGATCTATTTCAAAAACCTCCCCTGTTTTTCTTCCAGGAACAGTTACTGCATCAATAACAAAAAGCTTATCAGGCTTATCCTCCATTAAAAGAAGATCAAACATAAAATCTTTTATCCCGGTACCTGCATCAAGTGCCAGCACAGAATCAGGAAGCTCATAGTTCTCTTTAAGAAACTCAATAACTGCAGGACCAAATCCGTCGTTTTCAAAAAGAGTGTTTCCACACCCAAATATTAAAATCTTTTTTCTATAAATTTCAGTTGACACCAAATCTCCTTGAGCCAGACTTCCAAAGGTTGGCTTGGTCACGCTTTGCCCACGCCTTTGACCCATATTTTGGTTTCTGCCCTTTAGGGTATCAAAATATTCATTTTTTTGGCCAATTGGCAACCATGATACGACCATACAAAAACCAGCATAACAGACTGTAATCATAATGATTTTATTCTTCATTGTGATTAATAGCGATAATAATGCTACGACCATACCAATCATATCAGTAAAGCAACAAAAATTGATACCAAATCAAAATCTTTCTGTCAAACTTATTTTTCATTTTTTCTAATCTGGACAAACAAGAACCAACAAAGTCTTGCTGATGTTCTTGCCAAAATAACAAAAAATTAAAAATAAAAACCTAAAACTACTATCTGTTGACAGGTAAACTTTTAATAGTATATAACTGCCATGGGCAGCCTTGGTGGTCTAAGTCTGCACACAACAAATGATGAAAGTACACTCCTGGTTTGCCAGGACTTTCATATAAAGTACCCGATCAAAAATAATTCCATAAAATTTTCGGCGAGATTATTGCTATATATGACAATCTCAATTGCAAAACATAGAATTAATTATGCTCGGGTACTTACTTGATTTAGGGTACAAGGAAGTTACATACAATAATGTTTAAATTGTCAAAATTTTTAATTTTTTGGCCGATGAGCAATAACCATGCTACGGCCATACCGGTTATTGAACTTTTAACAGCATCAAGGAGGTGCCATTGAAAGAAGAACAAAAGTTGCCTGAAGAGCAACAGAAAAACAAAGGTTTTTCCAGAAGGTCGTTTCTTAAAGGTCTTACTGGAACCGCTGCTGGAATAGGACTTTCACAGATCTTCAACCCTGCCCTTGTTTCTGCTCTGGAAAAGGGGCTTGAAAACCACCCGGTACTCTGGATTCAGGGTCAGGGGTGTTCAGGCTGTTCAGTATCTCTGCTGAACAGTGTTGAACCTACAATTAAAAAAGTGCTTCTCGACATCATCAGCCTGCAGTACCATCCTACTGTAATGGCATCTGAAGGAGAGACAGCTCTTGAAAACATGTACAGAGTAGCTGAAAAATACAAGGGAAAATTTTCACTTGTGGTTGAGGGTGCAATTCCCCTGGCAGCCAATGGCAAATACTGCATCTGCGGCGAACTAAACCATAAAGAGATCACCATGCTTGAAATGACAAAAGAGCTTGGTGAAAAAGCAGGAAGCGTGCTTGCTGTAGGAACCTGTGCTGCCTTTGGCGGTATCCCTGCTGCAAAAGGTAATCTTACTGAAGCAACAGGCGTTATGGATGTATTTAAAAAATATGGCATCAAAACCCCTGTTGTCAACGTTCCAGGCTGCCCATCCCATCCTGACTGGATTGTAGGCACCATCGCCCATCTCCTTACCAAAGGGTTGCCGGAACTTGATGGAAACGGCTGCCCTCTTCTGTTCTTTGGAGAAAATATCCATGAGAACTGTCCCTATCTTGACTACTTTGATGAAGATATCTATAGCAAAACTTTTACAGATAAAAAAGGCTGCCGCATGGAGCTCGGATGCAAAGGACCTGACACCTATGCTGACTGCTTCAGCCGTAAATGGAACGGCGGTCTGAACTGGTGTGTGGAAAATGCTGTATGCATCGGCTGTGTAAACCCGGGTTTTCCAGATTCATCATCCCCTTTTTATGAAAGTGCGTAAATGGTATTGTTTAAACAAAAGGTACATGGCACCAAATTAAAAAAATCAATAAAACCAGGGAGGTTTTAATATGGCTGGTTGTAAACCAGAAGCTGTCCCAGTGGGAGTCACAGGGAAAAAAATAAAGGTTTCCATTGACCCTGTAACAAGGATTGAAGGGCATCTTAAAGCAGAAGTGGAAGTAAAAGGCGGTAAAGTTGTTGATGCCAAATTATATGGAGGTATGTTCCGGGGTTTTGAAAATATACTCACAGGAAGAGACCCAAGGGATGCAGTACAAATCACCCAGAGAATCTGCGGTGTATGTCCCACAGCGCATGCAACAGCATCAAGTATGGCGTTGGATGATGCATTTGGCGTTACTCTCACCACAAACGGAAGGATTGCAAGAAACCTGATTCTTGGAGCCAATTTTCTCCAGTCCCACATTCTTCATTTTTACCATCTTGCAGCCCTTGACTATGTAAATGGTCCCGAGATTGCACCCTTTATTCCGAGATATAAGAGAAATGACGTCCGCCTGGACAAGGCAACCAATGATGTGGGTGTTGCCCAGTATCTTGAAGCACTTGAGATCAGAAAAATCTGTCACGAAATGGTAGCTCTGCTTGGCGGCAGAATGCCCCATGTTCAGGGTATTGTAGTTGGCGGTACAACTGAGATTCCCACAAGGGAAAAACTCAATGCCTTTGCACAACGATTTAAGACTGTGCGTAAATTTGTTGAAGAAAAATATCTACCCCTGATCTATCTCCTTGCAGGTCCCTATGGTGATCTTCTTAAAACCGGAGTTGGACATAAAAACTGCCTGGCATTTGGTGTATTCCCCATGGATGAAGCAGGAAACACCCTGCTGAAATCCGGTGCATACACAGATGGAAAATATACTCCTTTTGATCCTGATAAAATCAAAGAGTATGTGAAATACTCCTTTTTTAAAGATTCAACAACAGGACTTAATCCCAAAGAGGGTAAAACTATTCCTGATCCTGAAAAAGCCTCGGGCTACAGCTTTATCAAAGCATCAAGATTTAATGATAAACCTCATGAGGTAGGCCCCCTTGCAAGAATGTGGGTCACCAATCCCGAAATCTCAACAACAGGCCAGAAAGCACTTGGTGTAAAAAAATTCAGGGAGATTGGAGATGCAGCATTCTCAATCCTTGGAAGACATATTGCAAGGGCTGAAGAAACACTTCTTGTTGCAAATGCTATTGAGCAGTGGCTGAATGAAGCACAGCCAGGAAAAGAGACCTTTGTTCCTGCAGCCATACCAAAAACTGCCGAGGGTCTTGGTATTACCGAGGCTCCCCGGGGAGCACTTCTTCACTATATTGATATAAAAGATAGTGTAATAAGTAACTACCAGATCACATCTGCAACAATCTGGAATGCCAACCCAAGAGATGACATGGGAGTAAGAGGGCCCATGGAAGAGGCTCTTATAGGAGTTCCAGTGCCTGATCCTGAAAATCCGGTTAATGTGGGACGTTTAATACGTTCCTTTGACCCCTGACTGGGATGTGCCGTGCACGTGCTGCACGCAGAAACCGGTAAGAGAAACATTGTTGATCTTCCACTGTAATTGATATTTTGATTCTGGCTTGTCCAGAGCAGGCTTAATTGTTTAGCCACAGAGGGCACAGAGAAAAAAATCTGACTTGTCCAGAGCAGGCTTAAATTAGGTTCAAAAAAGGGGGGGGATGAAATTTTTCATCCCCCTGCTTTTTTTATACAACCGGCATGGCCGGAGCATGGTTATTGCTCCTAGGCCAAAAAATCAAAATTTTTGACAAAGAATGGTCGAAGACGCGAAGCCAAGTCGCTGTTTGGTTTACAAAGACCTTCATATATAAAAGATGTTAAATTGGAAAAACATATGAAAAAACTGCTTGTACTGGGTGTGGGTAACACTCTTTTAATGGATGAAGGAATTGGTGTCCATGCTGTGCATGAACTTTTAAAGGAAGAGTGGCCAAAAGATGTTGAATTCATTGACGGGGGCACATTTACCCAGGATATTTTCTACCTGTTCCAGGAATATGAAAAAATTCTTGTACTGGACATTGTAAGGGCTGATAAAGAACCTGGAACCATCTACGATCTGAAAGAAGATGATCTGAGAAAGGATGAGAAACAACCCCTATCCCTGCATGACATAGATCTTCTTGATTCCCTTGGCATGGCTAAGCTGACAGGAAGCAACCCAGAACTTTTTGTTCTTGGAATTGAGCCAGAGACAATAAACTGGGGTACTGAGCTCACCCCGACTCTGCAAAAATTTTTTCCTGCATATTTAGAGGCCGCCCGCCGGAAAATCCCAAAGCTGATGGAGAATTGATTGGATAATTTTCAATGGGAAATAAGGGAAAAACTTGAAAACCAATTGGTGGAAAAGCTGAAATTCGAATGGGATCAAGCTGTGTGGACTATGAAACAACGTGATCCTCAACTGGCAGGCAGAATAAAGCAGCCCGGGATTCTGCTATCTGACATGAAATCCTTGCTTGGAGTGTGGAACACAAAAAACCAGGAGATTCTGTTGAGCAGAAATCTTGTTTTAAATGGCAGATGGGATTCTATTTGTGAGGTACTCAGACATGAAATGGCACACCAGCTTGCCTCAACATTTCCTGAACAACAAAACGAAAAACCCCATGGCAAAATTTTTATTGAGTGCTGTAAAATACTCTGTGCAAATCCAAAAGCCTCGGGCTCATACCAGACACTGGAACAGAGGATTTGGGGAAATGAGGACTCTGAAAATGACAAAATGATGCTCAAAGTCAAAAAACTCATGAGCCTTGCATCATCAGCCAACAGGCATGAGGCTGAAAGTGCCGCAGCAAAAGCAAATCAACTTATTGCCAGATACAATATTGATATCATTAAAAATGATAAAAAAAGAAATTTTGAATCTATAATCATTACAAGTCCTTGCTTAAAAAGAACACAGTCTGAAAAAATGGCTTCAATAATTCTGATGAACTACTATTTTGTCAAAACAGTCTGGATGAGCGTATATATGCCTGAAAAGCAGAGAATGGGAAGAGTCTTAGAGATCAGCGGCACACCATCCAATATAAAAATTGCTGACTATATTTTTCATTATATTCTTAAATATGCAGAAAACTGCTGGCAGAAATATAAAAAAGAAAACCCTTCCTGCCGCAGCAGATCAGGATTTATGACAGGGGTGGTCAATGGATTCAGTGATAAACTGGACAACCAGAAAGCTGCCGGGATAAAGCAACAACATTCAGACATGGCTGATTCCCAGGCTGTAATTGCTGTTAA
>JAYEHB010000026.1:0-2758 GCA_034659375.1 Thermodesulfobacteriota bacterium | reverse complement strand
GTAACCAATGCTGTAAGTCTTCCCGTGGGAATTCCTGATTCAAGAACAGGAAGCCTTGTACTCTTTGAATTATATAAAAAACAGAAGCCCGCCTCATTTGACAAGGTAAAGGTGCTTACAATGTTCACAACTGCTCCGGCAAATATAATGTGCAAATTTCCTGTCAGGAGCCTTGATGATATGAATGGTGTTGATTTAAGAGCTTCTGGCGGAGCTGCCGATATTTTGAAAACCTGGGGTGCAAATCAGATTGGAATGCCCATGTCTGCAACTCCCGAAGCACTTCAAAAAGGTGTTGTCCAGGGGCTTTTTTCCTCTCTGGAGGTTATGAAGGACCTTAAATTTGCTGAAGATTGTAAATATGTTACCATGACAAATACAGTTGTTTACCCCTTTGCCGTTGTTATGAATAGATCAAAATGGAATGCTTTACCTCCTGATGTTAAAAAAATGATGGATGATCTTGCAAAGGAACAGGCTGAATGGACTGGAACCTATATGGATTCCCATGTTGAGGATGCTGTTGCATGGTCCAAAAGCCGTGGTGTTGAGTTTATTAATCTTGATGAAAACCAGGCTTTAAAGTGGAATTCTCTTCTCTCTCCCATTACTGAAAAATGGATAAAAAAGGCTGACACAAAGGGCTTTAATGGTAAAGGCATAGTTAGTACGATTTACGATCTTATCGGTGATAGTCAATAACGGCCACACAGATCGAAGATGCGGAGCCAACTTTTTGCCACAATAAATAATAAGGGGCTTGGTTCTATATTCGGCCACTTGATGATGGGGTCAGGCTTTCGTTATTGTCATTATCTTGACTTTTGAACGGAGTTTTACACAAAAATGTTAAATATTTTAAAAAAAATAAACAGTCTCCAGGTCTTTTGTGGAGGCTGTCTCCTTATTCTTATGGCTTTCCTTACCTGTGCCAATATTGTTTTTCGTCAGTTTGGCATGCCTGTGAGGGGAACCTTTGAGATAATGGGATTTCTTGGAGCAGTTATTTTTGGGTTGTCCCTGGGATATTCCCATGAAAAAAAGGAGCATCTTTATGTGAGCCTGATTTTTGATCATTTCCCGAAAAAAATTAAGCAGGTTGTTCAGAAAATTAATCTTTTTGTATGCATTGTTTTCTTTTCCCTTGTTTCATGGCAGCTCATTAAAAAGGGAATGAATCTGAAAAGCGTGGGCGAAGTATCAGAAACCTTAAGGATTGCTTATTTTCCTTTTATTTTAGTTCTATCCTTGGGCCTGGCAGTTCTTGTTCTTTTGTTTGTTTATGAATTTTTTAAAAAAGATGGAGAAAAAAATTGAGCCTTGCCTTTGTTGGAGTAATTGGAATTATATCTCTTTTATTTATTCTGTTTTTTTTTGGCATGCCTGTTGGTTTTTCCATGGCAATTGTTGGTTTTGCAGGTTTTTCCTATGTTATTAATTTAAATGCCGGGTTGAACATGACAGGTTCTGTCTTCTGGTCTGTCTGCTCTAACTATGGGCTTACAGTAATCCCTCTTTTTATATTCATGGGACAGATTGCATTTTATTCAGGTGTTAACAAAAGACTCTATAAAGCAGCCCATCAATGGGTCGGGCATATTCGTGGAGGCCTTGCCATGGCTACCATAATGGCATGCAGTGCCTTTGCAGCAATATGCGGGTCAAATACTGCCACAGCAGCAACCATGAGCACTGTTGCTCTGCCTGAGATGAAAAAATATGGATACTCTTCCATTTTAAGTACAGGTGCCATTGCATGTGGTTCAACATTAGGTGTTGTAATTCCTCCAAGTGTTGTTCTCATAATTATTGGTCTTGCCACGGAACAGTCCATTGTAAAACTATTTTACGGCAGTATAGGAGCAGGTATCCTCCTTACGCTGCTCTTTGTTGCAACTATTGCTCTGGTATGCAGGATGAAACCTGAGTGGGGGCCAGTGGCAGCAAAGAGTTCTGTAAAAGAGAAGATCGCCTCACTTTCCGGGGGAATTGAAATGCTCATACTTTTTTTTCTTATTATGGCAGGTCTCTATATAGGGTTTTTCACGCCTTCCGAGGCAGGGGCTGCAGGTTCATTCCTTGCACTCGTGATAAGCGTTGTAAGAAAGACGTTGTCGTGGCATGATTTTAAAAATGCCGTTAAGGATACCCTGGGAATATCATGCATGGTAATAATGCTCATTGCAGGAGCCATGATTTTTGGAAGGTTTCTTGCCATAACAAGAATCCCCTTTGATCTTGCATCTTTTGTGGCAGGGCTTGAGGTTTCCGACACTATGATCATGATCTGCATAAGCCTGATCTATATTGCAGGTGGGGCAATCATGGATGCTTTAGCGCTTCTCCTTATTACCATACCAATATTTTTCCCCCTTGCCATGGAGATGGGATATGATCCCATTTGGTTTGCAGTTACAATAACTATTATTACAACCCTTGGTGCTGTAACCCCGCCTGTTGGTGCCACCACCTATGTCGTGGCCGGTATTGCAGAAAATGTGCCGTTAAAGGATGTGTTTAAAGGTGTTGCTCTTTTTCTTCCAGCCTATATTCTTACAATAATTCTTTTAATCTTTTTTCCTGATATCATTACCTGGTTACCTGGTTTTATATAACTGCCATGGGCAGCCCTGGTGGTCTAAGTCTGCACACAACAAATGATGAAAGTTACACTCCTGGTTTGCCAGGACTTTCATATAAACTGCCACGGGCAGCCCTGGTGGTCTAAGTCTGCACACAACAAATGATGAAAGTTACA
>JAYEHB010000025.1:0-11803 GCA_034659375.1 Thermodesulfobacteriota bacterium | reverse complement strand
CTGTTTTATTTCATCAATGGGAGTTGAGCATATACCGCAACAGGTAATATTTGGCGTAAAGCCTGAAATAGTCATAAACCTTATCTGAAACAGAAGACTTAAGACCTCTTTTTCAACAACACCTGAATTAAGAGCATCAAGAACATACAAGAGAAGATCAAAAACAGCTGTCTGTGCTTTGCCCTGTTCCATCCATGAATTTATAAGCTCAACCCAGTAACTGGCATATCCTGTTTTTGCAGTATCCATCCTTATTCTTGCAAAGGGATTATCAAGATCCACACTTAAAAGAACCGGAAGCAGGTTTTTTCTCCTGGGTATTGTACAGCAAATATTCATAATGGAAAATGGATCAAGAGCACCGGCAAAACGCTTTACACTCTTTTTTGCATTTTTTGCAATAACTGAAATTCTACCCATGGAACGTGTAAAATAGGTGATTATCAGGTCATGATCACCATACTCTATTCTTCTTAACAAAATACCATCTGTGGAAAAACCTGACATAATATCCTATATACCAAGCAGAATGGTGGCTATGAAAAAATAGCAGTAAACACTGACTATATCCACAGAAGTTGTAACAAATGGACCAGTTGCCACTGCAGGATCAATATTTGCCTTTTCAAAAAGCATGGGTACAAGGGAACCAACCAGGGCTGCCACAGACATGGAGCATATCACTGCAAGGCACACAGCAAACGCAAACTGCAAGGCAAGAGGTTCAGAATGAAATCTGACCCTGGCAACAATGCCAATAAAAATGCCATATATAATCCCAAGGATAACTCCAATTGCAAGCTCCTTTGTCACAACGGCCCATAGATCCCTTGTATCGATTTTACCGGTGGCAATACCACGCACAACAATGGTGGAGGACTGGGTGCCTATATTACCTCCCATACCCATGATAACAGGTATGAATGCTGCAAGATATGTGAATTTCACAAGGCTCTCTTCAAACCCGCCTATGATAAAAAAAGCTGCAATCCCGCCAAGAAAACTTGCAAAAAGCCAGGGAAGCCGGATTCTGGTACCCCGCCATACAGTCTCTGTCTCAATGAAATCATCACCAACACCTGCCATCTTCAGCATATCTTCCGTGGCAGCATCACTGATAACATCTATAACATCATCAACTGTAACAATGCCCATAAGCCGGTTGTCGTCATCAACAACAGGGACAGCAAGAAAATCATACCTTGAAACCACCCTTGCAACATCTTCACGGTCTGTATAGGTATTGACTGAAACAATATCCTTTGCCATAAACTCTTTTAATGGCTTTTCAGGATGAACAACAACCAGTTGTCTAAGGGAACTGACACCAACGAGTTTTCCATATTCATCAATCACATAAATATAAAAAGGCATCTCAACATCAAGATACTCATTCTGCAGAGCCTCTATAACATCCCTTGCCCCCAGGTCCTCTTTCAAGGCAATAAAGTCAGGCACCATTATACTTCCCGCTGTATCTTCACCATAACTCATGAGATGCTCAACTGCCAAAGAGTCTTCTTTTTTCATCTTTTCCAGGATCTCATCTGCCCGGGCTTCATCCAGACGACCAAGAAGTTCGGCAGCATCATCAGCCGGCATCTCTTCAAAAACCTCAACCAGATCTTTAAGATCAAGTTCTTTAACAAACTCAAGAAAAATACTCTCTTCAAGCTCGGAAAAAAGAACAACTTTCTTTTCTGAATCATCAATCAGACCAAACAGATGATACCTGTTGTCAGAAGAGAGTTCACGGAATATCCGGGAAAGATCTGCAGCATGGGTTTTTGTAAGAATATTTTGCAGCTGTTTTGTTGCACCTCTTCTTAAAAGCCTTTTTATGCTCGTAACCAGAATTTCACTTCTCTCTTTATTCACAAAAACCCCCTTTCCACAAATATATCCTTAATTCTCATCTGCATACTTTTTTTCCAAAAAGATTAATACACCCTTAATTTAAAGCATTGTCTTTATATTGGCTTTTCCCCTTAACGAATCAAGCCATGATTTAAATTTTTTCTCAACTATTTCATCATAGAGTTTTTTTGATATCTCATCTGAAACATGCTCCAGTTTTTTCTGCTCCGGGTTTTGAATCTCTTCCATATAAAAAAGCTGATACCCCTGATCCGTGCGTATTACCCCGGTATATTCTCCCTTTGCAAGCTTTGACACTGATTCTATCAACTTTTCTGAAAGACAATCAGCATTTAAAAGACCAAGATCTCCGTTATCAGAGGCATTGGGGGCCTGGGAATATCTCTTTGCAAGAATTTTAAAATTTTCACCACTGTCAAGCTTTTGTTTAATCATTTGTGCACTCTTGAGAAGCTCTGTTTTAGTCTCTTCTAAAGCATATGACTCAACAATAATAAGGATATTATAAAGGTGATACTTTTTTATTCCAGTATACTCCTCTATATGACTCATATAATAATCTTTTACATCCTTATCAGTGATAATAACCTGGGATTTAACACTGTAATTTATCAGTTTTGGTCTTAATATCTCCTGATGAATTTTCCCACGGTACTCTTTAAAACTCATGCCATCCTGTTCAAGGGCCGCTTCCAAGTCCTCCTGGGTCATGAGCTGGGACTGTTTAAGCCTTTCAATGGCATTATCAATCTCTTGATCTGAAACAGTAATATGAAGCCTGGCAACTTCCTGGTCTGTTAGTTTACGGTCAACCATGCGGGAGAGCATATCCTGCCTGATCTTATATAGAAGTTTCTCTTTTTTTTCATCAGAATAACCAGCAGAGTTGATTTTATCCACATAGGGCAGAAGAGCCTTGTTCAACTCAGTAAGCGTGAGGACATCATTATTCACAACAGCCACAATTCTATCCACAACTTCAGCAGATGCAACGCCAAAAAAGAAAAAAAGTGCAGTGAGTATTATCAATAATACTCCCATATTATTTTTTTTCATCATACTGTTTATCTATTCCTTTGCAGTTTTGTTTACATTTTTTAAAAAATTTTTAAGTCTGTTCTGATTTATCTTTACAGGATAATTTTGCCCAAGCGTTTTGATCCATTTTGAATACTCGTTTTCAGCCTTTTCCATGCGAAGCTGAACAATAAGATCCATTTCATTCATCTTTTTCACAATTTTATTCTTATCCTGATCTTTACTCTTTTCCATTTTTTTATGCTGATTATAGTATCTAATTATCTCCCCGGGGGTTATCTCAATTTTTTCTTTAAGGTCCTCCTCAATAAAACGTTCCATGACAAGTTTTATTCCAAGCCTCCTTTTCCAGAATGTATAGGAGACTGCATTCTCTATGAGCATGGATTCAAAAGAGTCTTCAGGAAAATCTTTTCTAAATTCTATTTCAGCTTCCTGCACCTCTTTTTCAGATATAGTAATCCCCCTGTCAGCAGCAGCTCTTCTAAGAACAATCTCCTCACAAAGCTGATCAACAAGAGCAACAATAAGAGAAGTGTACTCATCTGGTTCACTCTGAATGGAATAGGGGTAGGCAGCTTTTTTAAGCTCAAGCTCTTCACTGAACTCAGCAAAAGAGATGGTAAGACTACCGCACTTGAGCAGATAATCTGCTTTTGTCTCAACTAAATCAGTTGTTCCACTGCAGGAAGCCATAAAAAAAGAAAAAAAAAGAGCTGCTGTAATAAAAAATTTATAATTTTTACAATAATTCAATTTTCACCTGCTAAATAACCGGCATGGCCGGAGCATGGTATTCGCCTCGGCCACAACAAAGAATGAAACTCCATGAATTTAAATAGTTAGACGGAGTTTCATATAAACTGCCATGGGCAGCCTTGGTGGTCTAAGTCTGCACACAACAAATGATGAAGGGCAACCACAGGGGGTTGCCCCTACGGTCATGAACCAATCGGGCAACCACGAATCGGGCAACTGCGAATGGTAGGGGCAGGCCCCTGTGCCTGCCCGTTGCCCCCCCTGACCACATAACCTTTAACTGTTAACATGACAAGCTATATGTTTCAAGATTTTTTTAGTATCCACCAGGGATTTTGAAATATTTTTTCTCTTATTGCCCAAGGTAATCTTCATGGCATTTTCTGCTGTAAATTCATGTTTTATCATGGTTACAGGCAAATTCTCAGCCGAGCGGAACACTCTTTTCTGATGAATTTCTGAAAAAACCATGGAAAGAGAATTATTAGAAAGATCCAGGCGTTTCACTCCGGCTTTCACAGCCAGCACCCTGAGCATAATTTTAAAAAGCATATTACTGGCTTCATTGGGGAGCTTGCCAAACCTGTCAATGAGTTCTTTTTGCATTGCTGAGATTTCAGAAAGCTCTGTCATCTGAGAAAGCCGTCTGTATATTGTAAGACGCTGTTCAATGGACTGCACATAATCATCTGAAACAGAGGTTGACATTGCAACGTTGATTTCAGGTTCAAGACTCTTTACTCTGGGTCTCCCCTTAAGATCAGAAACAGCTTCATCCAGCAGTTTTAAAAACATGTCATATCCCACAGCAGCAACATGCCCTGACTGGGCACCACCAAGGGCTGTGCCTGCCCCTCTGATCTGAAGATCTTTCATGGCAATCTGGAACCCGGAACCAAGATCTCTGTGCTCCATAAGTGCTGCAAGCCTTTTTTTTGCATCCCTTGAAAGCCTGTTCTCATCGGGAACAAACAGATAGGCATAGGCCTGGTCATCACCACGCCCTATCCTGCCCCTAAGCTGATATATCTGGGAAAGCCCGAATCTGTCAGCTCTGTTTATTATCATTGTATTGGCGGATGGTATATCAAGGCCGGATTCAACAATGGTTGTACAGACCAGAAGATCAATATCTCTGTTTATAAACTGAAACATGATCTTTTCAAGTTTTGCCTCGGAAAGCCTGCCATGGGCAACACCGATCCTCACCTCGGGAACAAGTTTTTGAAGATTTTCCGCTGTGGTAAATATTGATTTGATATTATTATGGATAAAAAATATCTGCCCGCCCCTGGCAAGCTCCTTTCTGACTGCCGCTGCTGCAATGGACTCATCATACTCTGAAATATAGGAGACAATTGCCTGGCGATCCCTGGGCGGTGTTGCAATAATACTTATGTCCCTCATGCCTGTAAGGGACATGTGCAGACTCCTTGGTATGGGAGTGGCTGTCAGGGCAAGAACATCAATTGTGCTTCTCCTTGCCTTTAAAGCTTCTTTGTGTTTTACCCCGAAACGCTGCTCCTCATCAATAACAAGAAGACCAAGAGATTTAAAAAATATATCCTTTTGAAGAAGCCTGTGTGTTCCTATTACAATATCTGTTTTACCGGAATCAAGATTTTCAAGTATCTGTTTCTGCTCTTTTTTTGTCCTGAACCTTGACAATGTTTCAACATTAACAGAATAGGATTTAAATCTTTCTCTAAAGGTTACAAGATGCTGCTCTGCCAGAATAGTCGTGGGTACAACAACTGCCACCTGTTTTCCATCCTTTACAGCCTTAAAAACAGCTCTTATGGCAACCTCTGTCTTTCCAAACCCCACATCTCCGCACACCAGCCTGTCCATGGGAGTATTATCCTCCATGTCCAGAAGAACATCATCAATAGCCTTTAATTGATCAGGAGTCTCTTCATAGGGAAAGGATGTCTCAAAATCATTAAAAAGAGAGTCAGAAGCACTAAAGGCAAAACCTTTTTTCACCCTTCTTTCAGCATATATATTTAAAAGTTCACCTGCCATTTTTTCTACTTCTTTTTTAGCCTTTGCCTTGGACTTTCCCCATGTTTTTCCGCCAATTTTGTCAAGAAGAGGAGAATAACCGTCAACTCCCAGATATTTTTCTATCATCTCCATGCGGTCCACAGGAAGATAGAGCTTGTCATCATCCCTGTATGAAATCAGAATAAAATCTCCTGAGATTCCCTCCACACTAATGGTGGAAAGCCCCTGGTATTTTCCAAGGCCATGCTCAGAATGAACAACAATATCACCTTTTTTAAGTTCTTCCGGGGTAATAAATTTTGTTGCTGCCCTTTTAGCACCTCTTTTTCTAACTCGTTTTTTAACACCAAAGATTTCCTGGTCAGTTACAATGGCAAGAAAATCCCCAGGCACAACAAAGCCTGAAGAGAGATTCTCATTTATGTAAAATATTTGCGGCCCTCTTTTTTTAATTTCTGCAAAGGTTTCAACATATTCAGGTTCAATACCATAGGGAGCAAGTAAAGAGAGGAGCCGCTGTGCTCTGGAATCACCCGGACATACCAGAACTGCTGCCATGCCGCTCTCTTTTTTTTCAAAAAGAAAATCAGCAAGCGGCTTTAAAAGATGTTCCTCTTTTCCTTCTCCTTTAAGATCTGCTGTAAGATCGGCATTATCCTTAAAGGCAAAATTGAGCTCAATGTATTGATGATTTTTCTCTTTTTTTTCAACATGAAGGGGCTGAAAAGATACAGGGTTTTGCTTATCCATGGATGATTTAAGATTTTCCCACCCAAGATACATTGAGGCTGGATCAACACAGAGTCTGTTTTCAGATTTTGCATATTCATAATTTTCCATGGCTTTTTTTTCAAATTCCATGGCTTTTAAATTAATTTCATCGGGCCTGTCAAGGAGAAGCAGACTCTTTTCTGGAAGATAATCAAAAAAAGAATCAAGGTCAGAGTAGACAATGGATAGCATGCTCTCCATACCTGGAAATCTGCCATGCTCCCTGATTTTCTCAACATACTCCCTGATTTTCACAGAATCAATGTCAACCTCGGCTCCTGCAAGCCTGAGCCTTGTCAAAATATGGGGCAGACTCTTTTTTTCAACAACAGCTTCACTGGCCGGAATAAAAACAGCCTCTTCAAGCTCTTTAATTCCCCTTTGACTTACAGGGGAAAAAATGCGCAAAGATTCAACATAATCACCAAACAACTCAATTCTTACAGGATTTTGACTGCCCGGTGAAAAAACATCAAGGATTCCGCCCCTGACAGAATAATCCCCAGGCTCCTCAACAAGGGAACACCTGGTATATCCCTGGGCATTAAGCTTTGAGATTAAAAGATCCCTGTCAATCTCATCCCCGTTTATGACAAGCTCTACAGATTCAGCAAGCAGATCCTTTGGAATCATCTTTTGCAAAATGGTATTAATATAGGTAACAACAATGAATTTTTCATTTCCTGCTGTCATTTTATAGAGAGCTGCAACTCTTCTGGCGGCAGTTTCACTATGGTAAGCCAGTGATTTAAAGGGCAAAATATTATACCCTGGAAAATATATTACAGGGGACTCTTTTTTTGGCAAAAAAAATGCAAGATCATCCATAAACCTTAAAGCATCCTTTTGCGTCGGTAACACAGCAACAACAGAAGAGCTGCCGTCCAAAAAAAATTTTACTGCAAGATAAGCTTTTTCAGAACCGAAAATCCCTGTCAAGTCAACACTGTTTTTTCTTTTTTCAATAATAGCTGCAAAATTATTAATCATTTTTTTCTTGCTTTTGATCTGTATAAGATTTAATTATAGCACAAATATCTTTAAAGCCGGCGTAACTCAGTTGGTAGAGTAGCTGATTCGTAATCAGCAAGCCAGCGGTTCGACTCCGCTCGCCGGCTCCAGCAATATCAAGGCTGTCAAGGGGTTTTAAAGAAAACTTAATATTTATTGCTCTCTTTTTTTCGCTCCATTTTGCCCTTTTGGGAGCATCTTTTCCGCTCGGTTTTCACTCCCTCAAGAGGTACCATTCTTTACCAAATCTTTAATTTTTAATCCAGCCTTTTTTAGATTGCATCACACAACAGGCCACCGTTTATACTCCCCATACCAAAAAAAATGTTTTCCAGCAGCTCTACCCCCAAAGTAAAACTGTATAAAACAATCGATTCATGCTACAAGAATATTGAAACAACAAGGAGACACTATTTTGGGAAATTCAAATATTCAAAGTTATTAACTCAACTTTCTGGATTGTGCATGTTAAGGTCTGGACGCTGCGTCCGATAGGGTTTTGAGACTTTAACCGGTAAAATTAAGGTCAGAAAGTTGAGTTATTAATATAAGATTGTTTGAGAGTTAAGGTGTAATACAGGTTGAAGGAGGAATATTATGAAAATAGTTTACAAAAAAAAGGATAGCTGGTTTGTAGGCCACATTCAAGAATACCCCGATTATGAAAGCCAGGGAAAGGACCTTGAAGAGTTAAAAAATAATTTAATTGAAATCTACCAGGATATTTCTAAAGGGCTTGTCCCTGACGCTGAACCTTCTCAAATCTTTGACATTGCTGTATGAAACGAAAAGAGCTTCTGAAGCGTTTGCATAAAATAGGTGCCGATCAGTTTAAATAAATTTTACCTTGCAATAAATTCCACATCCTATTATCATAGTCTAAATATGAAGTTAAAACCAAGCCCGACTTTCATATAACTGCCATGGGCAGCCCTGGTGGTCTAAGTCTGCACACAACAAATGATGAAAGTTACACTCCTGGTTTGCCAGGACTTTCATATAAAAAACAAGTGCAAATGCCTGTTAATCAAATTTAAAGGGTGTTGTTATGAACATCAGCATGACTCCATATGGATCACAAAATTCATGGGGCAGCGTACACTCTTCTGCTGCAACTCCCTGTACAAGAATCAATTCTCAAGATATCATCAGCAAACCTGCTGATATCAAGCTCTCCAAAGATAATAATTCAGATTCTAAAAATGAAATAAAATCTGAAAAAAAAAATAAATCTGAAGATCAAGCCTCCCAAAAAGCTGAAAACGATTATAAACTTACTGAAAACGAACTAAGGATTGTTGAAGAGCTTAAAAAAACTGATACTGCGGTGAGACGTCACGAAATGGCACACGTTGCCGCAGGAGGTCAATATATAACTTCCGGTGCACGTCTTGAGTATCAAAAAGGCCCTGACGGTAAAAATTATGCCGTTGCAGGTGAGGTTTCCATTGATACATCTCCTGTTCCAGGCGACCCTGAAGCCACAGCAAAAAAGATGCGTATAGTCCAGCAGGCTGCCATGGCACCCGCCGATCCCTCTCCCCAGGACAGAACTGTGGCTGCAAAAGCCTCAGCCCTTGCAATGAAAGCTGCTTCAGAACTGGTGGCAATGCGGGCTGAAGAACGAGCATCTTCCGATGAAAATCAGGCTTTGGGTCATTATAAAAATGGTGCAGAAACCTATGCCAAAGTTCAGAATCCAACCCCTGAAACCGGGACATCCCTTAATATAGCTGCCTGAACAAACTAACGCGGGAAACCCGCAACCCAGTTGCCGTTCCTCATTTTCTTGTTTTTTTAACAGAAACTGAGGAATAAGGCACTAAACTTCCCGCTTTCTTGTGGCGGTGAGCAATACCTGTTTCAATGCAGCCTCATCCCTGGCCCGCATCCATTTACGTTCAAACCTTGGGTCCAGGACAATCTGGGCGATGGCAGAGAGTGCGGTCAGGTGAAACGATCTTTCATCTTTGGTGCCCACCAGAACAAAAGCTGCATAAACAAGGGATTGGGATCTGTCAAAAACAATGCCCTTTTTACACCTGGCAAAAAGAATGGAAAATTTCCCCTCCCCTTTAATGATAATATGGGGAACGGCCAGGCCTGGGCTTAACACAGTGGTGATCTCAGCCTCCCTGTCCTTGAGCATCTGGTTGAGATCTGTGGGACGTATATCAAGTATTTCGCACAGAGCATGGGCTGCTATATTAAAAAATTCATCCTTGTCCATGCCCTGTTTCAGATCCATGATCAAACTTTTTTCCACCAACTGGTCAAATCGGTCCCCGGAATTTGCGGTATTATTGCTGATAATGGTTTTGACCTCTTTTTTAACTACATTGTGTATCAACTCCCTGGGTGTTGCTTTTTCAACCACATCCAGCAGAGCATGCTCTGTATTAATATCAAAACGAAGGGCCACCTCTTTTAATGATGTAATGGAGCCAACAAGGGTAACCATATCCCCTGCCTCCAACCGGGTATAATCATGGGGAATGAGCAATACCCCCCGCCGCCGGATGGACATGATAATTGTGTCAAAAGGCAGGCGAATATCCCGCAGTGCCATGGCCGACAATAGAGGATTTTTCAAAGTGATATCCACAATTTTCTGTTCACTGTGCATGCCCATGAGCAGGGAAGCTGACAAGGGAGACCGAACAAAATGATCCAGAAGATTGACGATGGCTGTGGACGGGTCCACTATCAACACCCCCAGTACCTGGAACCGTGCAAAATTGTTCCGGCTGCTGAGCCTGGCAACTATGGTCTGGGTCCCGAAATGCTCATAGGCTATTTCACAGATCCGGAAATTATCGTCATCAGAGAGCATGGCCACAATGGCACCGGCCCGGTCCGCCCCCATTTCCTCTAACACACCACGGTTTAAATCCGATATATGAACAATCCTGACATCACGGGGATCATCTGTTTGCCCGGCATCCTGCAATAAAACCATTGTCACCTGCCACCCCTGGGAGATCAGTGATCTTGAAAGGGCCAAGGTCTGGCCGTCCGAGCCGAAGACAAAGGCACTCCTGCCCCCATGAACACCAGAACCATCTGCTTTGGAATGGTCTTCCCCCATTATTTGAATAACCTTCTTAAAAAAAGGCGGTCCCACAATCTGGTTTATAATAATAACGGAAATCATAATGGTAGCAAAGGGAGCACCCCATTCAGGAAACTCCACAATCACCTGCTTTGCAAGCCCTAAGCCCACACCCGCCTGGGTGATATAGGCCATCCCGCTGATAGTGGAGTCTTTTAAAGGATTGCGGGAAAGTATGCCGCCGGTAAAAGCCCCTGCAAAAATGGCCACACCCCTTACAAAGAACAGGGCCAGGGCAATGGGCCATGTCCTGGCCAGGATATCTAACGAGATAGAGGCTCCGGTCAGGGTAAAAAAGGCAATGTAAACCGGCGGACCGACATCAGAAAGGATCTTTGAAAATTCCTTTCTGAACCTGGAGATATTTGCCACTAGAAAACCAGCTATCATACAGATGAGCAATGGTTCCAGCATAATTTCAAAGGAAAAACGATCATGTGTAAAGAGTCTGATCCTGGCGGAAAACATAAAAATCATAAAACCTGCTGCCAGAATCAGACAGGTTTTAAATGCCTGCCTCATGGGTAAAATCAAAATATACAGAATGAACTTGCAGACCAGAAACCCGATTAACAAAGAGAGCCCAAGTTCAAAAACCACAAGCAATAAAAATCCGAAATTAACCCGCAGACCTGTAAACAGTGCATCGGCAATGGCGGAATTGACAGCAAAAAGAGTGATGACCACCACGTCCATGATCACTGTCACCCCCAATACCGTCTGAGTAAATGGTCCTTTGGCCCGAAGCTCTTTTACAATGGCAATGGCCGAGGAAGGCGATCGTGCCACCATAATAGCCCCTGCCAGAATGGATACAGCAACCTTGGCAGCAACGGGCATCTCTTTCATAAAGGGGATAAACCCGGCCAGCATGAAAAAAGTACAGCTGGTCAGAAAAAAGGTAAACACCACAAGCCCAGAGGTGATCCATGCAATGCTTTTTACCCGATGCTTCAGCTCTTTCAGATAGAGTTCACTGCCGGCGGCAAAAGCAATCACACCAAGAGAGATTTCATCCACAAACCTTAATTTGTGAATCGCATCAGACGTAATCAAGTTCAGAACATAGGGACCTGCCACAATACCCGTGAACAAAAATCCGTTGATCAGGGGCAGTCCGGTCTGACTCAATTTTTTCCCGATCTGCCGGGATGCAATGGAAATAATGACAAATCCGGCACTAAAAATTAAAATTTCCATAGAGATAATAGCTGTTACTTTATTATT
>JAYEHB010000024.1:0-2760 GCA_034659375.1 Thermodesulfobacteriota bacterium | reverse complement strand
GATGCTAAAATTTTCAACTCCCTCTCCCTGTTTAAAATTTAACTGAATCCCTAATCCACGCTGTCCTTGTTTACAGTGACCTGGGCTCAATGCCGGTGTGTGTTTCCTGGAGCTTTGCAGATTTTAAGTACAGTTTATAATGTATTTTATAGATTGTCAAGCAAAAAGATTTTTATTTTTTTATCTTGACAATGTTGTTTAATGATAGTATTGTTTATTAAAAATTAACAATACTAAAAAAAAGGAGGGCATAATGGATTATCAAAAATTAATGAAAAAAGCTCGTGCAACAAATGATCGAAGAGACAAAGAAGAGAGAGACTTTGGGTATGCACCACCAACTGATGGCACAGTAGATATTCAGATTAGAACAGCTATGTGTGCTATTTTCTCTGGTATAGGCTGTAATGATTGGGATAATATTGCAGAAGCACAAGTGCTTTTAGATAATGCACATAAGGCATTAACAGGGCGAGGATATAAATTAGAAGAGAGGATATAAATTATGAAAAACGAAGTGTCAATATTAATAGACGGTGAAACGAGGGAAATCCTTGATAAGTACAGAAGGCGGCAAAAAGAAATTCCAACCAAAAAACAGGCATTGAAAGAACTTACATTGAAGGGTTGGAAGGCTTATAATACAAAAAAAAAGGAAAAATCTTAAATGGATGAAATTCAACCAAAAGATAACCCTCCTATTACAATGACAGAGGAGATTCAATCATGTTTAGCTCGTTTGGGCAGGGAACTTGAAACACATATTGAATCTGGCATTCGAGTCGGAAAAGAGTTAATTTATTTAAAACAGATCACACCTCATGGTAAATGGAGTAAATTGGCTGAACAAACTCATGGACTAAAACTTAGAATGTGTCAAAATTATATTAGAATTGCAGAGACTTTTGGAGATCAAACACGCAACGTGTTGCGTTTTTCAAATTTAGTCCTTATAGAATTATCCCGACCATCGACACCTGAGTCCGCCAGAAAAGCAGCTTTAAAAGAAGATTCTCTTACAGCCAAGCAAGCAAAAGAATTATCAGCAGCCCATAAACGTATTCAAGAACTTGAATCCCCACGGAAACCTGATCTTGAAAATCTTATCCCTGATCTTATGAAAAAATACAAAGGAGCTTCAATCACTATCGGTACTGCAAACAGGCTGTCCTGTTTAGACGAAGGACAGCAACAATCCTTTTTGTCTATTATCGAGTCTAAACAATTTGAGGAAAATCAAAACAAAAAACTATCAGATGAGAAATTAAAAGTGCTGGAAGATTTAGCAAAAGCCACCAGGGAACGTGATGAAGTTAAATTGGAATTGGAAAAAGTCTCCACAACCGACACAGCATCTGTTCTTATCGAAAAAGAAAAAGAACTGAAGCAAATAAAAAAAGAATACGACCGACAACTTATCGCACAACGCCAAGAAGCAGAAAAAACAGCGTCGGAATTGCATGAAAGAAGGTTTAAAGATCAAATTGAACAAGCTGAAAAATATAGGGAAAAAGCTGAAAAAAAAGCCAAGGAAGAACGTGAAAGAGCTACTGCTGCATGGACAAGATATCAGGAGCATGAAACAGAGATTAAAAACTTAAAAAATCAACTTGATGTTGATAATCCGACCAATGTTGATAATGCTCGTTTGAAACATGTAGAAGAAACAGGAAGCGGGTTATTCATTGTTATAAATGAAATAAAAAAAGACATGGAATCCATAGGTGGAGGGATGGATTTATCTATTGAGCGACTGGAGGAAATTATTAAGAAAGCGTCTCTTGAAGTAATTAAACTCCAAGAGACAGGTAATGAAATTATTAATGTATAGGGAGCAATAACATGGAATCAAATTTTACACAAGAAAAATTATTGGAAAGACAATACCAAGGTGTTTTAGGCTATGCTGATGCAAAAGACTTTCTAAAGGAAACAGTTTATACCGCTGCTAAAATAAATGGTGCTATTAAACGATTTTGCAAAGCAGAAGAAGCCGTTAAACCTCGCACATTTATTGAAATGGAAAACTTTGTCTCTGACCTTTTTGATTTTTGGCTTGATGCAAATCCCGAACAGCATACTGATACTGAACCTATGTTGAGACAGGCTTTGTCAAACTATATTGCATATGCAATTGTTTGGAAAGCAAAATCAAAGAGTTCAAATATTCTTGATCCTACTATTATGGCAACTGCTGGAAAAGCTATCCAAATAAAAAACGCATTGGCTCACGCTGTTAAAACTTCTTTTTCTTATGCGAAAAGAAATCCTGCCTTAAATAAAGATGAGTTGGCAGAAGGTTTTAAAATAGCTTTTTGTAGTCTTGCTCCAATTGTTAATAAGATTGATAAAGGTGAATTACCCCTGCCTGAAAATGAAACGATGGAAGACTTGACAAGACTAATCGGTGGTTTTCTTGCAAGTGATAAAACTGTTTTAAAAGCAAGTCAAGAACTTAAACAAATCGCTTATAAATCAGATTAGTAACCAACCACACCCCTGCGACCTCCTTCAACGCTATTTGCCCGTTATAGCGTTTTACACAGTCCCTCGAAAATTGAGTTTCATAGCAGGGGAATACTCCACGACAATCAGCAAGGGACTGAAACGGGCATACTTTTTAAAAGGAGACCGTATGAAACACCTAAACAGAATAACTGAACTGGCACTGTGTCGAGCAGTGCCTGATATGACCATCGGAAAAAAGATGAAACCAGGCAGATTGAAAAATCTATACAGCAAATTGCAGAAAGAAGTTGA
>JAYEHB010000023.1:0-2763 GCA_034659375.1 Thermodesulfobacteriota bacterium | reverse complement strand
GAAAAATATTCCAAAATTTTCAAGAAACCATTCAATAAAATCCATTGTTTTACCTGACCTTGTTAAATTAAATTTTCATCCTGTTAAAACTGTTATCGAATGGAATCTGTTTTTTTCTAAAAAAATTTAATTTTGCAAAAGCCCTGCATTATTTAAAGCCTGGATATCTTTTTCTCCTTTATAACAGGCAAGAGGGTCTATTTTAACTGATTTCAGGGAGGAAAAATCCACCTGGATTGGCACAAAAACACCAAAAGCACCCCCACCAGCCTTATTCACTGCATAAACCTTTCCAAGGACATCTGCCTTTGACGGATCGTGATCCTCTGGCAGATTAAGTTTTGCTGCACTCCATGCAAAGGCTTTTTGTGCCCTTGCATAGATTGAATTTCTCACAAATTCATAGGTATAGTACCAGACTTCGATATTATCTTTTTTTGTAAATCCTGCATCCTTTAAAGCATCTCCCCATTTTTCCCATGGATTGCTTACAATAAAGCAGGTGGAGGAAAATTCTGATAAAGATGTTTTGGCAATCCTTGAGTTATCCTCAAGATCAGTGTGGGGTTTTCCGTTCTTTATGGCCACAGCTTTCATCTGGAAAAGGTCATATACATTTTCAAGGTTCAGTATTCGCAGATTTACCAGTGTTTTTCCTTTGTCCAGGGCTTCTCCCTGCTCCTGCCACTGCCTGTAAACTTTAAAATACGCTTTGGAAGGCAGCTTTAAAATTTCTGGTTTTCCTCTCCTTGTTTCCATACTTGCTGCGTCTAATTCTGGTTGTAATTTCAAATCCTGTGCCTGAGCAAATCTGACCTGCTCTTTTTCAGGTTTGTTGATTTTATCTGTTTTCACCTTTTCAACAGTCTGTTTTTTTACAGGTGTCTTCTCTGCTGCAAGCTCAGAAGTTGCCTTTTTTTGTGATTTTGATTTTGTTGCTGTCTGTAAAGCTTCTGAAGGCTTGCTCTTTTTCTCAACCTGTTTTACCTCCTTAACTGGAACCAGTTTTTTTTCAGGTTCAGCAGGCTCATCATCAGGCAGCAGCTCTTGCTTAATTTTAAGAGGTTTCTCCGGCATAGGGTGTTCCAACGCTTTGACAACCCGGGCAACTGGTTCTTTACTCTTACCCACTTTGTCTGGTGCCTCAAATACATGCTCAATCTTTAAAAGAACCTTGTCAGCTGATTTGCCCATTTTATAGACAGAGGAGAGGCAAATCAGCAGAATAATAAAGACAAACAATGCCATTCTTGATGTTTTCAGCCTGCCATTGCTATGTTTAAACAGAGCTTTCATTGCTGATCGCCTTTGTGATTTCAGGATTAATTATGGGATCTTCAGGGTCCATGCCTTTTTCACTCCATAAAGAAGCCTGGCGTTTAATCCTTGATTCAAGCATGGGCCATGTTTTTGCAAGTTTCTCTTTTTTTTCAAGATAGAGTCTATAGTCTTTGCTGTTATCAAGATAGAGTTGAATCCGCTGCCTTGCACTTTGGGATGAAACAAATCCGCTAAGATCATTGGATGCCAGAAGTTCGCAGGAATCAAGACTCATCAGGATAATATCTTCATAGGTCTGGATCTCATCTTTAACATTGGTCTGCATCTTTTTGTATTTTGCATTTACAAAGCGCGATGTAAACTTTACTTTTTCTTCTGTCTTTTCATCCTGATCTTCAGGCAGCCCCTTAAACAGTTCATTATCCTTTGCAAACTTTAAATCTTCATCATATTCTGCATAGGTTGCAAGCCTGGCACCATATAGAACCAGTTTTTTAAAGTTGGAAAAATAGTCGTAATAATCAATTTTCTGCTGTGCAGTTTCAATTGATCTCTGATCGAATTTATCTTTTATTTCCCTTGAGATAACCTCAGTTTCATCCATAAGTTCCTGCCGTGATTTCTCAGTATATTCCTTAAAAAGGGAATCTGAAAAACAGTTGCCGGCAACCAGCAGCATAAGACAAACCCCGTAAACAATACTTTTTGTTATTTTATTATCCATCATCTTAAATCTCCTTGATTAAATCTGATTTTCTTTCTCAATTATTACTACCCATTTCCCCAGGCTGCCCGCTCTTTACCAATGAACTCCATCTCTTTTTCAAAACTGATGGAACCTGACTTTACATTTTTATCATCAATAATCTGGATATCATCAAGTCCGCCGATGACTTCATCCACCATCTGATCAAGAACCTTGTCAAGTTTTTGAGTGGAGGCTTCTACAATATCAAGTGTGTTGGAGAGTTCTGCAATATTTGCAAACCCGAAATTTTCAAGAGAATCAGCAAATCCTGTACCCCCTGTTTCCGCCACAGGTACAACCTTGGCAAAAGAGGTATAAAGCCCGGACATTACATTACGAAATTTTGAAGGAACATCACTTCCCTGCTGCCTGATTTTCTGCCGGATCATGCCGGATATTTTCTGGTTCATGGAAGCAACCTTGAGCCTGGATTCATAAAGAATCCGTCTCTGCTTTATCTGCTTTAACCTTTTTTTGACCCTGTTGTATTTGCCAATAAGCCTATTCCTGGTTGTTGTATCCTGAGTGCTTTGGATCTGCTCAAGAAGTTCTTCAGCTATTGAGGCAGCCTTTATAAATCTCTCCTGTTCTTTCTGCTTGTAGTTTTTTAAAATCAGTTCATAATTGGAGTTTATGGATCGAGTTGCCTGGGTATCCACTATGGAATCTGCAATAGCTCTGTCAAAAACATCAAGTGACATTAAAAGAGAGTCAAGGTTGTCATCACAGACCCC
>JAYEHB010000022.1:0-2770 GCA_034659375.1 Thermodesulfobacteriota bacterium | reverse complement strand
AAGGGTTGCAGGATGGCACGCTTTATTTGGTGCTTCGTAACCGGTTTGAAGAAGAGATCAGCTCCTTTACCCCGGATCTAAGGAAAGATTTCAACAAAGAGCTGGAAATCCTGAAAAAGGACAAACGATCTCTTATGGGTAAACTCAACAACCTGGTGGGTAAATTTGCGGAATACCAGCTTGCAACGGATTTTCGTACAAGAAAGCATTTTCCTTTATCGGTATATTTCAGCCATGTAACAGATACAACCCCCTTAAACATTATTGATGTAAAATTAAGGGAGAAATTTCAACGCTCTGACGGAAAAGAGATGGAAATAGATGTTACCGCACAATCAGAGTGCGGAAGGGTGGTTCTGGTTGAAGTGAAAAAAACAAAAAAAAGGACAGGACTTGAGGCGGTAGAGACCTTCCATGAAAAGCTGGCGGCATACAAAACAGCAGCATCACTGTCAGAGCAACAGATTTTACCGGGTTTTCTTTCAGTAGGGGGATTTACAGAGGATGCTTTGGCATATTGTAAACAAAACGGTATAGGAACAACTGAAAAAATCGAGTATTTTATGAGTTAAATTAACGGGACGACAGTATCCGGCGGGAGCTGACACCGGGAAATTTTAAAACAAAGGGGAAAGTAAAAATGCAATATCCATTACCTGAAAGAATTGGAGAACCGGATTTACTGACCGGCCGGGAAAAATAGACAAGAATAGCCAGGGAATAGACAGGGATTATTAGAAAAATTTGATACAGGAGTTGTTTATGACGCAATATTTAAAATGTGCCTGTGGTGCAGAGAACGATGAAACGGCAAGTTTTTGCAGAAACTGCGGAGATGCCCTTGGCACACTGTGGCCCAGGGAGGAAGAAGAGTTTGCAGTCTATATTCCCCAGGAGCGGTATACCCCCGGGACAAACAATGCCGTTGTAATAAAGCACGGCAGCAAAGGACTGATACTGGAAAACGGAAAGCTTGTACAGATTGTTGAAAGCGGCAGATACGCCCTGAATAAAGAGAGTGTTTTAGGCAGGCTGTTTAACAGATCCAGGTCATATTCGGTGTTTATAGTGGATGCCGGGGATGCCTCTCTTGGGTTTGAAATGGTTGAAATCTGGACAAAAGACAATTTTCCCGTGGATATCGGAATTGAAATTGTCTTTTCCTGCAGAACGTCCAACGCCTTTTTCATCAATGTCATGAAAAATCGGGAGTGCTTTGAACTCCATGAGTTCAGAAGATTGTTTTACCCGGAGGTGAGAAATGCCCTTGAAGAGTGCCTCAAACAGTATACCTTTGCGGATCTTAATACAGGCCATCAGTTTAAAACCGAGATCGCATCCCGGATGGCGGCCCATCTGCGAACCACCTTTGACCGGTTCGGCCTTGAATTTATCCAGGTGAAATCCATAAGGTTTCACCAGGAAAAACTCAAGGATTTAAAAAAACGGGCCGCCAACCGCAGCATAAAAGAAAAGGAGATTAAAGAGACAAGGGCAGATGTTGACCTGAAAGGAGAAGAGATAGATGTAGAAACCCATGATGTACGTACCACAGGAAACAGGGAAGTTGAACGTGACCTTGCCAGGGCCGATCTGTTGCAGAAAAGGGTGGATGTCCTCAAGGCAGTTCAAACCGCAGAAACGGAACGGATAAAAACGGAAAATGAGTTTGAAAAATTCAAAAATGAAACTGACAGGGAAAAGGTTCTTGATGAAAAAGAATGGGACGACATCAAAAGAGAGATGCTGTGGCAGAATGAGGATACTGTCAGGGACAGAAAGTTCCTGATCAGCAAAATTCAGCTGACGCAGGCCCATGATCTTAAACGTCTGGAGATTCTCAACACCGCAGAGCTGTCCGAACAGGAGAGAAAAAACAGGTACAATGCCCTGGATTATGAATTGAAAAATGAGATGGCGCTTGAGCTGCAGCGCATAGAAGGCAGGGCAAAGATTGAGATGGCCCGGACCAGATCAGAAGCCGCCAGAAAAAGTGTTGAAAAACTTGAAGATAAGGAAACCGATATTCAGAGTAAATTAAAAGACCTTGAATACAAACGAATAGAGGCGGAACAGGAAGCTGCTCTGAGCGTGAACAGAGAAAAAGCACGACACGAGGTGGAAACCCTTAAAGTGGAAGAGAACAGGATGAAAGGAGAGCTGGGTCTTTTATTAAGAGAAAAAAAAGATGCCCAGGACATCAAGTGCAAACAAGATGAGAGTGCCCTGAAAACGGAAGAGGAAAACCGGCTTCTGGATTTGCGGCTCCGGGAGGCGGAGGCCGGTCACCGGCAGCAGATCGAAAGCCGGAAAAGCGATGCACGCATTGAACTGGATCGAATCAGCACGATAAAGGAGCTGGGCCTTGAACAGCTCATTGCGGTTTCCGGCCAGCGCCAGGCGGATGTGCTGGGGGATCTGGCCCAGAGCAGAACCCTGAAAGGGATGAGCGCCGATGAAATCATGGCCATGAAAAATCCGGCCGCATTTAAAGAGGCATTGATGGAAAGGGCAAAAAAGGCGGACAATGAAGAGATCAAAACCTTTTACGAGCGGATAATCCAGGTCTCTGAGAATGCCTCCTTAAAAGAAGCTGCCGCGTACCGGGAGAGTGCCGAGCGTTTCGAACGTATGGCCGCATCCCAGAAAGACCAGGCAAAGGAGGCGTTCCGGGCAATGAGCGGTCAAAACCAGATGCTGGCAGACACCCGGGAAAAAGAGGCGGACAAAACCCTTCGTATGTCCCAGCGTGCCATGGACAACATGGGGG
>JAYEHB010000021.1:5004-11865 GCA_034659375.1 Thermodesulfobacteriota bacterium | reverse complement strand
TTTACTGTTTTCGAAAATCACAACATATAGTTGGAGAAGAGTTGTGCAGAGCCTGCTTGCACAGGAGAAGATGCCGTGCTTTTCAGCTGTGGCTTCAGCCGGAACTTCCCTTTGTTTTTAAGCATTATGGCAGACGGGATTCTATTTTTGATGTGCAGAACGAAATTAAAAATTGTCTGGATTCTCTTTTTTCTGTTGAGTACAGGCTTTTGAAAAAAAGGGCTTTGAAACTGCTTCCCGATGCAAAGGATGTGGAGAGTGTTGTTGTCAGGCTTAAAATGCATGAGCTTCTCCATGTCAAAGATTCAGGAAATAACGGTTAAAGGAGGGGGTTTTATGGATAAAGGTTATATACATCTTTATACCGGTGACGGTAAAGGCAAGACCACTGCAGCTTTAGGACTTGCCCTTCGTGCTGCAGGTCATGGAAAGAGGGTTTTTATTGGTCAGTTTATGAAAGGTCAGTATTATGGAGAGCTTACTTCATTAAAATTTGTTCCTGGAATAGATATTGAACAGTTTGGAGATGAGGGATGCATCCGTAAAGAGGAGGTGACCTCTCTTCACAGGGAACATGCCCGAAATGGTCTTAAGAGAATCTGTCAGGTCATGGAATCAGGTGAATATCAGATTGTTATTATGGATGAAATCTCTGTTACCATCTGGTTTGAACTTGTGACAACTAATGATGTTCTAAAGGTGATTAAAAAAAAGCCTTTTGATACAGAGCTGATTCTTACAGGCAGGAGAGCTCCAAAGGAATTTTTTGATGCTGCTGATCTTGTAACTGAGATGAAGGAGATAAAGCACTATTATAATATACATGGGATTCTTGCCAGGGATGGGATTGAAAGATAACCGGCATGGCCGGAGCATTCTCATCGGCCACAATAAAGAATAACCTGAAGGTCACACGTAAAACTCCATGGTTTTCTTCCAGTTCCCTTAGACGGAGTGTCATGTGAAGTTCATTAAAAAATAAAAAAGGAGAGCAGTTTTATCTCCTCTCCTTTTTTCTCTATAAATGTTTTTTTCTATAACTGCCATGGGCAGCTTTGGTGGTCTAAGTCTGCACACAACAAATGATGAAAGTTACACTCCTGGTTTGCCAGGACTTTCATATAAAAATATATTACAGGTCAGAACTATTGCTTTACAACATTTTTAGCAGCAGGACCTCTTTCGTTCTCCTCAATATCAAAATTTACTCTTTCTCCTTCGGAAAGGGTTTTGAATCCAGCCATATCTATAGCTGAGTGGTGAACAAACACATCATTTCCTTCATCCTGTTCAATAAATCCAAAGCCCTTTTTATCGCTAAACCATTTTACTATTCCTTGTGCCAACGTTCTACCTCCTTAAAATGTCAAAATCTGACCTTAATAAAGCAAGTTGTCCTGAAAACTGTTAACAGAACGACCTTTATGAGCAAGTTTTAATAATATATATATGGTGAACCGAAAAAAGCAAGAAAAAAAAAGGGGAATTGCGATTTTTTTTCGCTCTTCCCCTTTTTATAACTCTTTTAAGAAAAAAATAAATTTTTCTTATTATCCTCTGTTTCCATACTCAGCATAGGTCATTGCAACAAATCTGTAAACAAAATGTGCCATTTTTGAAAATGGTAGAAATGCAAACAGATTAAAGATTGCAATCAAATGCAGATAATAGACGAAATATGAAAGATTGGCAGCTCCTGCAAGTCTTGTCATTTCAGCAAGAAGACCTGTAACACCTAAGGATAAAACAAGACCGAGAAGATACCAGTCTTTATAGACAGATACCTGGTCATCTTTTTTAGCCATACGGTTCTTTATCATGAGACTGCTTCCAATAACCAGGGCAACACCAGAGATGTTAGCCAGCCATTTCATTGGATTAAGCTGGGAATAGGGTCCTGGGATCTGGAACACGTAAAGAACAATAAAGAAAACGCCGGTTACAACAAAAAGACCTATAAATGAGTATAGAACCATCATATGGGCTGTAGATCTATCTCTGTTTGCTTCACATTCATTAAATTTGTCATGCCTGAGAACAACAGGTATTACACTGCCTGCAGACTTGATAAGCTCTACCCAGTTCAGCTCTGTTTTATCGGTTTTACCCTCGGCAACTGCATTTTCATGGATATCAACCACAAAACGTTTAAGGCTTAATATAAATATTAAACCCACAATTATTGAAAGCGGTACAAAGGTAAGATCCACAAACCAGGTTGAAAAGAAATCAGCATGGGCAATAACATGATCTCCTGCACCATGGGAGTGTGACCATTCAATACCAATTGAATGAAATATTTTTGTCATGGTCCCCTGGCATGTCATTGTAATATATGCAAGCATGGCAAACCAGAGAGCTGGTATTCCAATAAGAAAGGGCAGTTTTGATGGTTCATTGACAGCCTTTGCAAGAAATTTCGGCCGGGCATACTCAGTTATTGCAACAGATCTTATTGCAGAAAGCACGTCACCTGGTCTGGCGCCCCTGGGGCATAGTTCAGAACAGTCTCCGCACTCATGACAGAGCCATATATCTCCACTGCATATCAGTTTGTCTTTAAGTCCCCATGAAGCTGCTATCATCTCTTTTCTTGGGAAAGGACTGTTTTCAGGTGCAATGGGGCAGACAACAGAGCAGGTTGCACACTGGAAACATTTTTTAAGAGTGTCACCACCAAGACCTACGATTTCATCAATAAAACCTAAGTCCGGTTGTGCAAGGTATTTTTCACTCATACTATGATACCTCCTAAATTCTGTATAAAGAAGGCTTTTAAAAAAAGTTCTCTTTTTTTAAAAACCTTCAAGTTGTTCAGGCATCCTTACAGAATGCTTTAAAAGTTTTTTACACTTTTTTTTGAAATAAGCCCCGAACAGTGAGGATACAAATCAAAAAAGTATAAACCGGCAAATATAAGGATACCCACAATTCACAATTCACAATTCATTAGAATCCCTTAAACGGATTCGGGCCAAGGTCTTCTATCTCTTCAACAAAGTCACTGACAAGTCCTGGAAGCTTGTCATATTCATCAATGGCAATCTCCTCAAATCTTACACGCTCCTCTTCAAGGGCCAGACTTGACAGGGCATCACCAATTTTCTGGACTCTTACTTCGGCAAGCTCAGAGCCTTTCATGAAATGACACTGGTAGTCATCACCTTTTTTGCAGCCTATGACTATAACGCCGTCCATACCCTGGGCAAGGGCATCCTTGATCCAGATGGTATTAAGGGAGCCAAGGCAGCGAATTGGTATCACACGTACATTAGGTGAGTAATCTGTTTTGTTCATCCCCACCATGTCCAGAGCCGGGTATGCATCATTTTCACACATCAGGGCCAGAATTCTGAAGGGAGGCTCATCATAATCATCTTCCGATGGAACACCAACAGCCTTGATTTGGGAACCAATGGAATCTATGCTGTAATCTGCAAAGCTGATGATTCTTTCAGGACATGCGCCCATACAGGTTCCACATCTTCTGCACCTTGTGGGATTAACCTTTGGTGTACCTTTTTCATCATCATCAAGGGCTCCAAAGGGACATTCAACAGTGCATCTCTTGCACTGGGTGCATCTTTGAAAGAAGAAATCAGGAACTGTCATGTCCCCGGATCTTGGGTGAACAGAAACGCCCCGGCTGGAACATTCTATACACTGAATTGCTTTAAGGGCAGCACCTGTTGCATCTTCCATGGACTCTTCAATTGTCATGGAGCGTCTTACTGAACCTGCTGCATAAACACCTGTTCTCTGGGTTTCATAGGGAAAGCAGATGTAATTTGAATCTGCATACTGACCAAACAGGTCATTATCCCTGAAGCCCGGGCCTTGGCGGTATGCAAGGTTGATGACCGGATCATCATAGGTAACCGGAACCATGCCTGCTGCAAGAACAACAAGGTCTGCCTTGACATTGAGGTTGTCACCAAGAAGGGTGTTGGTGGCATCAATAAGCAGGGAATCCCCTTGTTGGGTAACTGCTGTAACTGCACCCTTGGTCATGAAAATTCCTCTATCCTGCTGCATGGATTTGTAGAAGTTTTCCTGGAGTCCCGGAGTTCTCATGTGCTGATAGATTATATAGGCTTTGCCGTCTTTGTAATCGTCCCTTACATATTTTGCCTGTTTCAGGGCAACCTGGCTTGTTACAGAGCCGCAGTATTCAAAATCTGCGTCATCCTCATCCTTACCTGGAGACTGAATAAATACAACGGATTTTGCCTCTTTGCCGTCGGAAGGTCTTACAATTTTACCCTTTGCGGCAATTTTTTCAAACTCATCATTGGTGATAACATCTGGAAGATCAATGCCAAGGTGGGCAAACTCTTCACCCTCAAGTCTGGCTGGTCTCCATCCTGCAGCAAGAACTACAGCACCAAAGAGTTCTCCGTCAGGATCAATGGTGAGAATGTCTTCTCTTCCTTCATTGTATTCAAGGTATTTTGCATGCTGGGCTTCTACATCAAGCTCTTTGCCGTCTTCACCAATAAGCATCTCCTCTGGAAGCGGAAACGGAACGTCAAAGGCTATTTTTTCACCGGGAGTTTTAAATGTTACAGTGAACTCCCCTGGCTGTCCTGCAATACGGGCAACTTCCGTTGCAGTCTTAACTTCAATATTTGGATACTGCGAAAGTTCGGCAAGTTTTTCTTCAATCACTGAAGGAATAAGTTCTTCAAAGGGTTCTTCAACGGGCATCTGGGAACGCATATTTGCAGCATGCCCGCCAAGTTTATCTGTTTTTTCAACAATTGTAACTTCATACCCTGTTTTTGCAGCATCAAGGGCTGCTGAGATACCTGTAATACCACCGCCAAGAACAAGGATTTTTTTAGAAAAAGTCTCTGTTTTAAAAGGCTCGGGAAGTTTTACTTTCTCCACCCTTGCCATGCCCATCTTGATGTAGTCCTCGGCCTTCATCTGGATAGGATCAAAATGTTCTTCGTCATCCTTTTGATCTTCGGTCAGAGCAGGGTATTTTTCTCTGGAGTGGGGCCATACAACGCCTTCTCTAAGGTTGGCTCTTTCAACAATACAACCGTCAAAGTTAAATACATCAAAGTTTACACGCCTGGAGCATGCTCCAATGACCATGGCATTAACCTTGCCGTCATCAATATCTTTCTGAATAAGTGCACAGCCCTCTTTTCCGCAGAGAAATGGATGGGTTGTACATGAAACACCCTCTTCATCGGGAACATCAACAAGAGCTTCCATGTCCAGGACATCACCGATTCCACAGCCTGTGCATATATATACACCGTATTTTTTATCCATGATTATCCTTACCTCCTCACCAGGGTTTGAATGGCTTTAAGGGCCATACCGGTTGCGTTCTGGTTGGATGTTACAACATCTGCCGGTTTATTGGCACAACCTGCTGCAAACATGCCGCCTTTCTTAAAGTCATTAACAATAAAGCCGTCGGAGTTAAATTTAAGATCCGCATCTGGTTTATCCACAGACATATTAGGCTGCATTCCAGTCGCAAGGACAAGCATATCAACGGTTTGTCTTACTTTTTCACCTGTAAGTGTATCTTCAGCAACCAGGTTGATATTTCCTGTTCCTTCCTCTTCTGACACCTCTGAAACTTTGCCTTTTACAAAAAAGATGTTCTCATCCTGCTTAAGGTTTTTGTAGAAATTTTCATATTTTCTGCCGGGAGTTCTTATATCTATATAATAGATGTATATTTTTGCTTCAGGATACTGTTCTCTTAAATAAGTTGCATGTTTAAGAGATGCCATGCAGCAGATATATGAACAATAGGGAAGGTGGTTTTCATCCCTTGAACCTGCACACTGGGCAAAGGCTATTGTTTCAGGAGCCTTGTCATCGGACGGTCTTACTATTTTGCCCTCTGTGGGTCCATTTGGGGCGGCAAGTCTTTCAATCATCATATTTGTAATGATGTTCTGGTATCTGCCAAATCCAAGGTTGTCTATCTTTGCAGCATCATAGGGTTTCCATCCCGTTGCCCATACAATTGCACCAACTTTGAAATCCAGGGTTTTTTCCTGCATGTCAAAATCAATTGCATCAAATTTACAGGCCTCTTTGACTTTTTCTTTGTCATCAGCTGATATGGATGGAGCCATTACATAGCGGAAAGGAAATGCCATGTTATGGGGAAGATATGCTGCTTTTCTTCTGTCCATGCCAAGGTTATACTCATTGGAAATTTCAGATTCGCAGACCTTTGTACACTCGCCGCAGGCAGTACAGTTCTCATTAACATATCTTGGACTGATTTTTAATTTGACTGTGTAGTCTCCGGCAGAACCCTCAACCTTGTCAACCTCTGCCATGGTGATGACTTTAATTTTTGGATTGTCTTTGATTCTTTTGTAATTGATCTCAAGTCCGCATGTGGGCGGGCAGAGTTTTGGAAAATATTTTGTAAGCTGGGATACCCTTCCGCCAAGGGAAGGTTCCTTTTCAACAAGGAAAACCTCATACCCAACTTCAGCAGCTTCAAGGGCAGTTGTCAGGCCGCTGATGCCGCCGCCAACTACCATGATGCTTCCACCGGTCGGGGTTGATTTATCTGTTGTCATGCTGTCCCTCCGTGCATTTGTAAAATATTGATAATAAAAAAAGTTTTAAGATCTCAAAAATCAGGTTAGGGAGTTGGGATAAAATAATTATCCAGATTTTGTGCAGGATTTTTGTTCGTCTTCAAGGTGTGATGACAGGTGCATAGTGAACTATGTGCCTGTCATCACAACGTAGAAGACGGGCAAAAAGACAAACAAAATGGGTAATTATTTTTTTCCCACCTTCCTTAGATTACTTTGACATCCTGTCTTCTTATAACCGGCATGGCCGGAGCATGGTCATTCTCATCGG
>JAYEHB010000021.1:1481-4904 GCA_034659375.1 Thermodesulfobacteriota bacterium | reverse complement strand
AACCGGCATGGCCGGAGCATGGTCATTCTCATCGGCCACAATACCCTAAAGGGCAGAAACCAAAAAATATATGAAATTGAAACTCGAAACTGGAAATTCGAAATTTAACCTGAATTTCGAATTTCCAGTTTCCAGTTTTCAGTTTTCAGTTTTTCATAAAGAAGACAGGATAAAAAATTATCTGCATCCTGATTTTAAAAAACCCCCAGGAGCAAAACAGCTAGCACCTGGAGGTTATTTATTCAGAGAACATCCCCTGAAAAGATCAGTTAAAATGGTGGTACTGCTTTGTCATTACTTTATTGCAGGGTTGTTAATACAAGAGTACCCTAACTTTCAGCTCTGACAAAGCATTAGAGCACTCTGATACTAATCGGAAATGATCTTTGTGTATGGAACCTTTTTCAGATTCCACTCGTTTTTAACTTTATCATATGTAGAGTTAACAAAGCAGAACCAGTTTTCATCATCCTGGCCCATGAAGTCTCCTCTGTAGTAGAAGCCTGGATATCTTGACTCTTCACGGAACTGAATGTGACGGGTATGAGCCTCTACTGTATAAACACGGTGGAATATCTCCCATGCTCTGAGAAGTTCATGAAGATCAGCAGCAGCAATTTTTTCAAGATCCTCACGGAACATCTGGAAGTTTTCCATGAGTATTTCAAGGGCCTTTCCGCCTGTCATGTAGTATGTAGCTGTACCACCACCATACTCATGGGTCATTTTCATGAGACGCATTGCCATGCCGGCAGGTTTGCAGTAATTGGGGTTAATGTCTGTTGCAGTTGAGTAATCACAGTGCTCAAGATATGTTCTAACAGGTTTATAAACCATGTCAACGAGCTCTTGATCTGTCTCGCTAAAGCCTGTAACCTTGTCGCCCTCTTTTTTCAGGTATTGAAGCATTGATTTTGCAGCAATACGACCTTCTGCATGGGAGCCTGAAGAGAATTTATGACCGGAACAACCAACACCGTCACCAGCTGTAAAAAGGCCGCTGACTGTGGTCATTCTGTTGTAGCCCCATTTGTAGTCAGCAGGAACCCAATCTTCTTCAGGTCCTGAACACCAGATACCGCAGCATCCTGAATGTGATCCAAGAAGGTATGGCTCTGTCGGCATAACCTCAGAGTCTTTTTTCTCAGGCTCTGTGTTTGTTGCACACCAGAGATTTGCCTGACCGCATGTCATGTCAAGGAAATCTTCCCATGCTTCTGACTCAAGGTGTTTGAGTTCTTTTTTGCTCATGGACTCACCCAATGCGGCCAGGGCAGTGGTTGTTTTCATGATAACCGGACCACGTCCTTCTTTCATCTCAAAGAGCATGAGATGATTTCTAAGACAGGTAGGTGTTACAGCAGCAGTTCCATAGGGAGCATATTTTTCCAGCTCTGCCTTGGAACGGTCACTTGCAGCAAAATTTTCTCCAAGGCCGTTTTCAAGATGAGCCTTAAAAAGAAGGAACCATGCACCAACAGGACCGTAACCATCTTTAAAACGTGCAGGGGTGAATCTGTTTTCCATCATGGAAAGTTCAGCACCTGCTCTTACAGCCATTGTATATGTGGAGCCGGCATTCCATACTGGATACCATGCACGGCCTTTACCCTCACCAACTGAACGGGGTTGGTAGATATTTACAGCACCACCACAGGCTACCATGACAACCTTTGCATTGATGATGTAAACTCTGTTCTCACGCAGGGAGAAACCAACTGCCCCTGCAATTCTCTTTGGATCATCTTTATCGTTAAGCAGTTCAACAATAAAGCATCTTTCAAGGATGTTGTCATCACCAAGGGCAAGCTTTGCAGCCTCAGCAACAATTCTCTTGTAAGACTCACCATTGATCATGATCTGCCATTTACCTGTACGTACAGGTGTGGCACCTGATTTCAGGGTGCCCTGTTTCTGGCCTTTTTTACCGTCAAGATTTTTGTTGTCATCTGTCTTTTTCCACATGGGGAGTCCCCACTCTTCAAAAAGATGGACAGAATCATCAATATGACGGCCAAGGTCATAGATAAGATCCTCACGTACAAGACCCATAAGATCATTTCTGACCATGCGTACGTAATCTTCAATCTTGTTTTCGCCGATATAAGTGTTGATAGCTGAAAGACCCTGTGCTACAGCACCACTTCTCTCCATGGCAGCTTTGTCACAAAGAAGAATTTTTGTATCATCGCTGGCCCATTTTTTAATTTCAAAAGCTGTTCCGCAGGCAGCCATTCCGCCGCCAACGATCAGAACGTCAACATCTTTCTTGTAAACTTCCGGATCTTTTACCGCTTTAAGCTCACCAACAGGCTTATTAGGTAATGCCATTATTATACCTCCAAAGTTATCTGTAATATAATCTTAGTTCAAATGTGTGACAACAGGTTATACAAGCTCTGATGGAGTCTTAAGTTCATAACCGTCAGCTTCCTCTGTTGAAAGAAGTCCGCTGTCAAGATCTTTTCCCTTAAGGTCAAGATAGGCATTTGCCTCGCCTTCAGGAGTGGTTCTGATTGGGAATTTAAAACGTTTTATAACACCGTTTCTGAATTTACATGTCCACATGATGTCTTCTGTACCCATCATTGGAACAACACTGCTTCCCATTGGTACAAAGTCAGAGTAACCTCTGCACTCAATTGCCTGGGAAGGACAGATTTTTACACATGAGTAACATTCCCAGCATTGATCTGGCTCCTGGTTATATGCTTTCATCTCATTAGGCTCAAGAACCATAAGGTCGTTAGGACAGATATACATACATGCAGTCTTGTCCCCACCCTTGCATCCGTCGCATTTCTCAGCGATTACAAAAGATGGCATTTATAATACCTCCTTGAATTACGTGTTAAAATCATTTAAGAGTTTTAACAACATCAGTTAACGTAATGCGGATAAAATTATTTTACCGCGTTATTATACAAATAGGCCTACTCTTGGCCTGGTAATCAATATAACTGCCATGGGCAGCCTTGGTGGTCTAAGTCTGCACACAACATAATGATGAAGAGGGCAACCACAGGGGGTTGCCCCTACAGTCTGCACACAACACATGATGAAAGTTACACTCCTGTTTTGACAGGACTTTCATATAAAAGAGAATGCATAACATTGAGCTTACTAAAAGCCTTATACAAGTTTTGCATAAACGAATGGACAGTAGCACCCGTCAACCCCCTTGTCAAGAACTTTTGGTCTGTAATTTTTAAAAATATAATGTTGTCTGTTGTGTTTAACAAAAACACCAATATATATCAATGTGATTGATTGTTTTTACAATATATAGTATTTATCAAGTTTAAAATTTTTAATTAATTTGGACTTGATCATTGTTTCGGCTATATGTAAAAAATCCTGTGAACACTTATCAAAATTGAAAGGCGGTTTGTAGAAATGCGGTTTGTAGAAAGGCGGTTTGTA
>JAYEHB010000021.1:0-1381 GCA_034659375.1 Thermodesulfobacteriota bacterium | reverse complement strand
GCGGTTTGTAGAAAGGCGGTTTGTATATGAGTGAAGAGATGATTTCTGTATCTTTGGAGGATGCAATGACATTTGAATGTTCCGATACATTTTTCTTAACAATCACCAATACATGTTACCGATTATTAACTGCATGGAATTTACATTCCATGGGTGTATCTACCAAAGCTTGCAAAAAAACTGCAAGCACTTAGACATCTTAGAGAGTTAAACATATTATATAGCCTTGGTTATCGGCTACAGTAATATTTCTAAGACACCAACATATTAGCTCAAGGTTTTACGCACCCGGCTTTTTGGGTCCAACCCCCAACACCTTTTCAAAGAACTGTAAAAAAAATTAGCACTTAAAGTTCTCATTGTCAAATTAAAATGATAAAAATATTGTAGTTGTATAATAAGTAACTTTAATTAAGATTTGTTAGTTATACATGTACTATGCGTTGACCTTTGGTATTGAGTTATTAAAAGAAACTGATAACTCGGCACATTGACTGTGAATATTTACAGAAAATTGGTAAAAATTCGGCTTATAATGAAGTTGGAAGAGTGGTGTACTATTATGGAAATCAAAGGAAAAGTTGCCCTTGTTCTTGGGGCTGTTAAAGGGATTGGCAGAGGCATCGGTCTTGCTCTGGCCCGTGAGGGTGCAGCTCTTGTTCTCACCAGGCATGACTGGGAAGATAGTTTTGAAGAGATGGAGGAAAGATTCAGGCTTTCAGGGGCTGATCATCTTATTTTAGATGTTGATCTTCTTGATCTTGGTCAGATATCCTCTCTTATGGAAAAAATTGAGCAGCGTTTTGGTTGTCTGGATATTCTTGTAAATAATGTTGAACGCGGCGGCTGGCCTGCTGTTCATGGAGAGTACATTGAGGAACAGTGGGATCTTGAGATGGCAACAACCATGAAGGCCAAAAGATGGGTTTTTGACAAGGCTTTTCCTCTTTTAAAAAAATCAAAAAATGCAGTGGTGGTCAATATCTCTTCCATTGCCGGTATTGTGGGGCGATGTGGCCCTGCGGCAGTTATTTTTAATGACGGGTATGCCGCTGCCAACAGAGGTGTTTCCATGCTCACTGAGACATGGGCGCGTATGGGCGCTCCTGATATCCGTGTTAATGAGATTATGCTGGGCATCTTTGAGACAAGACATGCCAATGGAACCCGGGGGTGGGAAGAGGTTCTCACGGATGATGAAAAAAAAGCTCTTATTGATCATACTCTTGCGGGCAGGGCAGGGAAAATTGATGATATTGTAAAAGCCCTTCTTTTTATTGTTAAAGATGCACCCTATATGACAGGAAGTGTACTAAGACTTGATGGGGGGTATCTTCTTGCAGGTGAAAAAATGCAGCCCATGCCGCCTGGTGTTGTGTGA
>JAYEHB010000020.1:0-2781 GCA_034659375.1 Thermodesulfobacteriota bacterium | reverse complement strand
CCTTGCAATCCAACGACGGTAAAAAAGCATAATGGTTGGAGAAGTCCAGCTGAAAAAATCAACCAATTCAGGTATCATGATTGTTGGTTGCAAAATATGTTAATCTCGGCATCTTTAGGCGGATTTATGGAAAAAGAAGAAGTCAGTATTGTGTCGTTATTAAATCTTGAAGATAATTAACCAAAAAGTTAAGATGAGGTAGAGACTTTGTTAATTGCTATTTTTTTTGTTATTCAGGGTGGTGCATGAAAAAAGAGAGATTAAGTGCAGAGGAGAGGGGATTTTTCAGAACAGTATACCATGCTGCGTTTGCCAATCCCTTTAGTGATCTCAGGGAAAAGCTTGATTTAAAGATTGCAGGTCTTTTTCCTTCAGTTCCAAGAAGAGAGAGTGCTGACAAGTGTATAGAGGAGATTGATACAAGGATAAAAAGACTTGAAAAAGAGGGCCGGGGAGATCTTAATGCCTTTAAGGGGCAGGACAAAACCATCATCTCTGTGGTTTTTTTATTTGATGTGTTTCATAAATTCAGGGATAAGTTTGACAAGCTTATTGCTGATCAGATCAAGGCAGGTGATGAACCGGTTATAGTCCCTTTTGCCGATGATTCCATGAATATGCTTTATAAAAGGGGATTTCCTGAAAAAAAGCTTGTTCATTATTTTGCTCTTTCATACCAGTTAAGGCGTGCTTTTTTCTTTATTTCCCACTCCCTTGTGGGGAGCAGTCCCTGTATGAAAAAGCTGAAAAATAATCTCTGGAATAATGTGTTTACACATAATATTGATCTTTATGAGAGATTTCTATGGAATAAAATGGAGGATTTTTCCACCTTGATACTTGGGGAGACTGGTACAGGAAAGGGTACTGCTGCCATGGCCATAGGCAGGAGCGGTTTTATCCCCTTTAACAGAAAAAAAGGGTGTTTTGCTGTAAGTTTTACAAAGGCCTTTAGTTCATTGAATCTGTCCCAGTTTCCGGAAACCTTGCTTGAATCAGAGCTTTTTGGCCATAAAAAAGGAGCTTTCACAGGTGCTGTGGATGATTACCATGGTGTTTTTGACAGGTGCAGCCCATATGGTTCCATTCTTTTGGATGAGATTGGCGAGGTGTCAAGCCATGTGCAGATTAAATTGCTCCAGGTTCTTCAGGAAAGGATTTTTACACCAGTGGGAAGCCATGTTCAGTCGAGGTTTAACGGCAGAGTTATAGCTGCCACCAATAGATCAGAAAAAGATATTCTTGAAGGAAAAGTGTTTAGGGAGGATTTTTATTACCGTCTTTGTTCAGATATTATAGAGGTTCCTCCTTTAAGAGAGAGGATAAGTCAGGATGCAACAGAACTCAATGATCTATTGGTCTTTACAGTTCAGCGCATGGCAGGCACATCATCCAGGGAGTTTGTTCAAAGGGTGCAGAGGGTGATTGATAAACAGCTTGGGCCTGATTACCACTGGCCGGGAAATGTAAGAGAGCTTGAGCAGTGCGTAAGACGTGTTCTTTTAAGGAAAAGCTATGAAGGTGTGAAAAAAATAGAAAATCCAGGACTTAAGGAGCAGCTTGTCTCCGGGGTAAAAAAAGGTGATATTGATGTTTCAACCCTTGTATCTGGATACTGTACCCTTCTTTACAAAGAGCATGGAACCTATGAAGAGGTCTCAAGAAGAACAAACTTAGACAGAAGAACTGTTAAAAAGTATATTAGCGAATATAAAGGGCCGATTTGAATTCTGCGAATATTGAGGAGAGATTTGCAATCTGTCCCCCCTTAGATTGGAGATAGTTAATTGAATTTTTCTTTTTTTTCACCGGTAAAAATAATTTTTGGGCAAGGGGAGTCAGAGAATATATTTTCCATTGCTGCCAATATGGGTAAAAAGTGTTTGATTGTTACAGGAAAAAATCCTGACAGGTGTTCCTTTATATTTAAAGGGCTTGAATAGTCTGAAAGCCTGCGTAAATCTGTTGCGTGTGATCGTCAGGTTAGGTCTTCGTGTTTTTTGTATCAGAACGGCTGTCGGAAGCAACAACAAGAAGCAGGCCAATTCAAGCTCCTGAAACAAGATATATGGAAATTTTACAGGACATTTGATAAATTATTAGACAAATTTCAAGCAATACAGTATAGTGAATAAATTTAAAATTAAGTCTGCTTCATGTAAACAGGATTAGCTGGACAGATTTAACTGTTGCAGTCTTGTTCTGATGTTCTGGAAAATGGTCGTTGTTGTCAAAAAAATGTTTTGCATTATTGCTGTAAAAATACTGTTATTTTAGATGATTAAGTTTAAATGCACTATGTAACTTAAGAGGCGGAGCTATATACTGAGTCTGTTTTTTTTGAGGTAAGGAGTATGAATAAGGAAGTCTGACATTTGAATTTATTTGAAAAAAATAATAGCTCTCTCTACAGCAAACGTACACCCTTAAAGCTTGTGCCAGGTGCAATTCATTTGTGGCTTGCTTTTTCTGATGAAATTAGAGATGCATCTCTATTGAAAGTTTACTATGGCTTAATGACATCTGAAGAACGTGAACGTTGTAACCGCTTCCGTTTTGCCAGGCATCAGCATCAATTTACAGTTACACGTGCATTGGTGCGCACGACTTTATCCCGGTACAGCCATCTACAACCCCATGAGTGGCGGTTTGAAAAAAATAAATACGGTCGCCCTGAGATTAAGGGGGAACAGAACTCATTGGGTCTGAGATTTAATCTTTCCCACACAAATGGTCTGATTGTTTGCGGGCTGATCAAGGATGCACCAAAGGCAGAATGCA
>JAYEHB010000019.1:0-11888 GCA_034659375.1 Thermodesulfobacteriota bacterium | reverse complement strand
CAAAAATAAATTTGTAACACCATTTGAAACACTTGGAAACTGGGCTTTATAATGAATTATGAATTATGAACTGTGAATTGTGAATTATGAAGTATCAATTATGAATTATGAATTATGAATTATGAATTATGAATTATGAATTATCAATTATCAATTATCAAAATTGTTTATGGAGTAGATAAATGGAATATAATTTAATCAGCCGGGACAAGACTTTTTCTGTTGAAGTTGAGGCAGCAAACGATCAGCAGTTCAAAGCAAAGGTAAATGATATGGAATTTGATGTGGGGTTTTCACGTATCAATGACAATCAGATAAATCTTGTGGTGAACAACCGCAGGATAAATGCCTATATCATGGAAAAAGAGAATGGCAAGACCATTGTCCTGGATGGAAAACAGTTTTTTATCCAGGATGCAGATCTTTTTGATAATTCAAAAATTAGAAAAAGCAGGGCCGGGTCTGCACCAACAGAGGTTACGCCTCCCATGCCTGCAGTTGTAATCTCTGTAAATGTTAATAAGGGGGATGCAGTTGAAAAAGGAGATGGTCTTGTTGTGGTTTCAGCCATGAAAATGGAGACATCCCTTTGTGCCCCATACTCAGGAACAGTTACAAAAGTAAAGGTAAAACAGGGAGACAAGGTAATGCCCGGTGATATTCTCATTGATATAAAGAGAAGTTAAAACTCGATGATCAAGTTTTTAGGGCCAATGGGGTAGGGCCAATGGGGTCAGGCCTGCGAGTTTGTCGTCTTTGTCCGTTTGCCTGTTATGCAATGACCCCTCCAGGTAAAAAACTTGATCATCGAGTAAAAGCACCATGAAAAATATTGGGGAGGTATTTGTTATGACGCAAAAAGATTTGATCTACAGAAAAGAGAAGCAGAGAGCATATATAACCATTAACCGTGAAAAACAGAAAAATTCTATATCAGAACAAGGTGTAAACCTATTTCTTGGGTATCTTGATGAAGCTGAAAAGGATCATGAAGTCAGGGTCGTCTGCATAACAGGTTCAGGTGAAAGGGTTTTCTGTTCCGGAGCTGATTTACAGGGTGCCATGGGAGTTGATTCAGGCAAAATTTTTGAAAATTATGCAAAGCTTTTGACACGGATAACAGAGTTTCCAAAACCAACCCTTGCAAGGATAAACGGCCATTGCCTTGCAGGTGGAACTGGTTTTATGCTTGCATGCGACATTGTTATTGCGAGGAACGATGTGAAATTTGGAACTCCCGAGGTAAATGTGGGACTTTTTCCCATGATGATAGGGGCACTGATATTCAGAAATGTTTTAAGAAAAAAAGCCATGGAGATGATTCTGCTGGGAGAAAAACTCACTGCAGAAGATGCCCTTGAAATGGGTATGATAACAAGGGCAGTTCCTGAAGAACATTTTGAGGATGAGGTCGATTCTGTTCTGCAAACTCTGGAAACCAAAAGCCCCATTGGAATGAAAATTGGCAAGCAGGCATTTAATGCCATTGATACAATGCCGTTTTCAGAAGCAGTGACTTTTTTATCAAAAGAGCTTTTAACGGTTGTTTCAACAAAGGATGCCAAAGAAGGCATAACAGCCTTTATGGAAAAAAGAGAGCCTCTGTTTAAGGGAGAATAAAATGAAGGAAAAACTTATTATTGCAAATTGCAGCGGTTTTCTTGGAGATCGTTTGTCTGCTGCAAAAGAGATGGTGAACGGCGGGAAGATTGATGTTCTCACAGGAGACTATCTTGCAGAGCTTACCATGGCCATTCTCTTTAGAATGAAATTAAAAAATCCTGAAAAAGGGTATGCAGCACCGTTTCTTAAGCAGATGGAAGAGGTAATGGGAACCTGTATGGACAAAAATATTAAAATTGTTGCCAATGCCGGCGGCCTCAACCCTGCGGGGCTTGTTGCAGAACTTGAAAAGATAGCTAAAATTCTTGGCATAAAACCTGTGATTGCATCCATTCAGGGTGATGATCTTATGCCAAAACTTGACGAGCTCCAGCAAAAGGGTGAAGATTTTATTCATCTTGACAAGGGGATCACACTTAAAGAGAGCCATGGCCAGGCCATTACAGCCAATGCATACCTTGGGGGCTGGGGAATCACAAAAGCCCTTAAACAGGGAGCCAATATTGTTGTTGGAGGAAGGATTGCCGATGCAGCCCTTGTTTCAGGCCCCTGTGCCTGGAAATTTAACTGGAGACAAAATGATTGGGACAAACTTGCAGGTGCCTTTGCAGCAGGGCATGTCATAGAGTGCGGCACCCAGGCCACAGGAGGAAACTACTCTTTTATGGATGAGGTCCCATCATTTAAAAATATGGGCTTTCCCATTGCAGAGATGCATGAAGATGGTTCCTTTGTCATTACAAAGCATCCTGGAACAGGCGGACTTGTCTCTGTTGGAACTATCACTGCCCAGCTCATGTATGAGATAAGGGGCCCTGCCTATCTTACCCCCGATGTCAGGGCACACTTTGATACAATTTCCATAAAACAACAGGCTAAAGACCGGGTTTTAGTAACCAATGTAAAAGGAGAGCCTCCAACAGATAAAGCAAAGGTGTGCATCAATAATCTGTGGGGTTATCGCAACGCCATGACTGTTGTGCTGACCGGTCTTGATATTGAGAAAAAAGCAGAACTTGTGGAAAACACACTGTTTGATCTTGTTGGAGGCAAAGATCAGTTTGCAGTTGCAGATGTTCAGCTCATAAGATCAGACAGGGACAAACCTGATAATAATGATGAAGCTTTTGCCCATCTTCGGATTTCGTTAATGGATAGTGATGAGAAAAAGGTTGGAAAACTTTTTTCAGGTAAACTTGTTGAAATGGCTCTTGCAAGCATACCGGGATTTACCCTGACAGGCCCTCCAGGAAAGGCAGCTCCGGCAATTCAGCACTGGCCGGCCCTTGTGAGCAGTAAATTTCTGGAGCAAAAGGTTGTTATCAGGGAAAAAGAGTATCCAATTGATCCTGTTAAACCAGAGCCTGGTTTTAAAATAACAGCCCCCCCTTTGGTGGAATCTGTGGATGGGGATTTATCATTGGCTGTTCAGGACACAGATAACCTGAAGGACACAGATAACCTGAAGGTCACAGATAACCTGAAGGTCACACGTAACCTGAAGGTCACACGAAAAACAAGAAAGATAAGCCTTGGCCGGATTTTTGCCACACGGTCAGGAGATAAAGGGGGAAATGCAAACCTTGGGGTCTGGGGCAGAAATATTGAACAGTTTTCGTTTTTAAACTGGTTTTTAACAATTGAGAAATTAAAGGAGCTGCTTCCTGATATTAAAGAGTATGAAATTGAGAGGTATGAATTTTCAAACCTTTTTGCCCTTAATTTTTACATAAAAGGGCTTCTTGGAGAAGGAGTCGCAGCTTCGGTGAGAAGCGATCCCCAGGCTAAAACTCTGGGGGAATACCTGCGGGTAAAGATAATTGAAGTGCCTGAGAGTTTGAAATTTTAGGGCTTGGTTCTATATTCGGCCACTTGATGGTGGGGTCAAAGATGTGGAGTTAAATTGTGACTCCACGCAAAGTTGAAAACTTGTATTAGAAATTAAAAAGGATTGATATAATGGGAAGTGAAATTTACTTTAATAAAGATCATGAATTGGTTCGTAAAGCAGTGAAAGATTTTGTCAATAAAGAGATCAATCCCTATGTGGATGAGTGGGAAGAGAAAGGGATGATTCCTCTGCACGATCTTTTTAAAAAAGTGGGCGAACTTGGATTCATTGGCATCAGGTATGATGAAAAATATGGAGGAGAAGGGCTTGATTACTGGTATGAGACTGTTGTGCTGGAAGAATTTGCCCGTATTAGATGCGGGGGAGTACCTTTGGCCCTTGCTGTTCAATCCAATATGGCAACCCCTGCGATTTATGATTTTGGTTCTGAATATCTAAAGGAGAAATACCTTAAACCTGCACTTAAGGGTGAAATGGTTGCTGCCATTGCCGTTACTGAGCCCGATGCAGGGTCCGATGTTGCTGCAATAAAAACCTTTGCAGAAAAAAAAGGTGATTCTTATATCCTCAACGGTTCAAAGACCTTTATTACAAACGGGCTCCAGGCTGATTTTCTCACACTTCTGGCAAGAACAAGTGATAAACCAGGGTACCACTCTTTTTCTCTTTTTGTTGTGCCGACGGATCTTCCGGGATTCCAGGTGAGCAAAAAACTTGACAAGCTTGGAATGCGCTCCAGTGATACTGCTGAACTTTTTTTTGACAACATGGAAATACCTGGAGAAAATCTTATAGGAGTTGAAGGAGAAGGCTTTATTCAGCAGATGATGCAGTTTCAGCATGAGCGTTTCAGTGCCCTGCCTTTATCCTATATTGGTGCAGCAGAGATTATTAATGAGACTATTGCTTACCTTAAACAGAGAATTGTTTTTGGAAAACCCCTTATCAAAAAACAGGTGCTTCGCCACAGACTGGCAGAATGGCTGGCTGAGTTAGAATCGATCCAGCAGCTGACCTATCATATTGTGCGCATGAAAATGAAAGGACAGGACCCATCCAAAGAGATCTCCATGGGAAAACTTCTTGGAGGAACTCTTCTCAACAAGGTTATGGATGGATGCCTTCAGATGTATGGAGGCATGGGATTTATGCATGAGATGAGAATCTCAAGGGCTTTCAGGGATTCAAGACTGATATCAATCGGAGCTGGAGCAAACGAGGTGATGAGCGATGTCATTGCCAAATTTTCCGGTTTTTAAAGAAGTTCTTTGGAAGGAACAATGTTGTTAAGGAATCCCCAGTCAAGAAGGGTTTTTGCAATTACAAGCCGAATACTTACTGGATTTGGATGTTTGTTATAATCCATTTACGCCTGAACGTCTATCATTTATGGATAAATAACACAAGCTGTTGACAAAGACATGTCATTAGTTATAACGTTGATTGTTATGTAAAACAAGTGGCTCTTTATTTTAAACGAAAACTATAAAGGTACACCATGAATAAAAAAAAATTTTCCGAACAGCACTACGAGCCATCATGGGGAATTCGGCCGACACCAGAGGCAAAACCCATGACCACCTATGAAATGTTTCGCAAAAGTGCAATTCTTTATCCCACAAAAAATGCCTTGATTTTCATGGACAAGAAGATTTCCTATGGCAGGCTTGATGACATGGTCCAGCGTTTTGCCCTGGGCCTGGCCGCCCTTGGGATAAAAAAAGGGGATCGCATCGGAGCATTACTACCCAATTGTCCCCAGCATGTTATTGCATTTCTTGCTGCCAACAGGCTTGGTGCCATTCATGTGCCTGCCAATGTAATGTATAAGGGGGAAGAGTTAAGGCATATTTTTCTGGACTCAGGCATAAAAATACTTATTACCCTGGATCTTTTCTATAAAAATGCTCTGGCCGTGATGGACGGCATTGATGTCGAAAAAATTATTGTAACTGGAATTGACGATTTTCTTCCCTTTCCCAAGTCTGTTCTATACAGGGTAAAAACCCGTTTTGATGGTACAGGAGTGAAGGTGGAGTATGGAAGCAACACCTTAAAATTCAACGATCTGCTCAAGACTAAAGGCTCCCTGCCGGCTGCTGAGTTTGATTTTGATGAGACCATGCTGATCCTTTACACAGCCGGTACAACGGGTAAAAGCAAGGGGGTCATGCTAACCCATCGTAATTTTGTTTACAATGCCGGTAATCAGGCAGAAAATTTCAACATGGAGGCTGGCGATGTCAATCTGGTTCTCTTTCCCATGTTTCACATATCCGGCTATCTTCTGGCAACCATATGCATGTTTTATGGCGGAGGCACCACCATTCTGGAGCCGCGTTTTGATGCAGCCCGCTATATAAAAATTCTGCATAAATATAAGGTAAGTGTTTTTTTTGCTCCGCCCACAGTCTATATTGCCTTTTTTAATTTGCCTGATTTTGACGATTACAATCTTTCCAGCCTAAAAATTTGCGGGGCTTCAGGTGCTCCCGTACCGCCGGTCATCCAGGCCAAATGGAAAAAAAAGACAGGCCTGGATCTGCTCAACGGATACGGGTTGACTGAAACTACTGCCGGTGCCATTGTCTCTTTGCCAAACAAATTCAATCACGATGCCATCGGGGTTCCCATGGGAGGTGCAGTAAAAATTGTCGACGACCAGGGCAAAACCCTTCCCCTTGGAGAGAGGGGTGAGATTCTCTTTAAGGGTCCCCAGGTGGCCAGGGGATATTGGAATCAGCCTGAAAAGACCGCTAAAACTTTTATGGACGGATGGCTGCACACCGGAGATATCGGCACCATGGATACTGATGGTTTTATTTTTTTTGTAGACCGGCAAAAAGATCTGATTATTGCTTCGGCATACAATATAGCACCTGCTGAAGTAGAGGCTGTTCTCATGAAACATGAATCCATTCAGGAAGTAGCAGTAATCGGGGTTCCGGATGAATACAGAGGAGAAAATGTCAAAGCCTTTGTGGTTCTGGAAGAAAAGGCCAGAGGCAACATCACTGAAAAAGAAATTATTGAATACGGCAAAGCCAATATGGCTGCCTACAAATATCCGCGACTGGTTGAATTTATAGATATTCTACCCAAGTCACCTATTCAAAAAGTATTGCGTAAAGAACTAAGGGATATGGAAGCCCGACGTATAACACCCAATGAATAGTTTTTTTGTAATGCATATAAAGCGACAGAACCGGCACGGCCGGAGCGTGGTTTCCGCATCGGCCACAACAAATTTAGAAAGTCTATCATTGCAGTCGCTTGGACGGACTTTCATATAAATTTTTAATCAGGGGAAAATCACAACAATGGCTTTTGAAGAAATAATCAGTCAATTATCAGAGAAAAAAGAGGCTGCCATGCAGATGGGCGGGGCAGCCAGGGTTGAGAAACACCATGCCAACGGGAAATTTACGGTCAGGGAAAGGATCGCAATGCTCCTGGACGCTGATTCATTTCTGGAATTCGGCCTTTTGGCCACTTCGGATATACCCGGCATGGAAGAGAAGACACCGGCTGACGGCTTGATCTGCGGTTACGGCCTTGTGGACGGTCGCAGGGTTGGCGTGATTGCCAATGATTTTACTGTCCTGGCTTCGACCAATGCCAGAATAAATTTAAAAAAAATGCTTCAATTCAAATCCCAGATAAAAAAAAATCGGGTTCCCTTGATCTGGCTGGGTGAGGCCGGAGGAGCCAGAATGCCTGACTGCCAGGGTTCAAAAAATATTTGCACCCTGGGTGGCGGGGGAACCAATACTCTTTTTGCAGAATACACCCATTTCAGAGAAATGCCTTTTGTCATGGCTGCCATGGGAGAATGCTATGGAGTGCCGGATTTCGAGGCTATGCTGGCAGATTGCGTGATCCAGGTAAAAGGCAGTGTTCTTTCCATATCAGGTCCCCGGGCCCTGAGCCGGGCCATTGGCCAGACTTTTACCGGTGAGGAGATGGGCGGGTGGGAAATCCATGACAGTGTTACCGGTATTGCCGACAGGATTGCCGAACATGAGGAGCAATGCTTTGAACTGATCAAGGAATTTTTAGGCTATATGCCTACCAGCAACAGGGAACGTCCGCCTCGCCGGCCTGTTCCTGAAAATTCCGGCAGCAACATGGATAAAATTCTGAATCTGTTGCCTGAAAAGCGAACCCGTACCTATGACATGCATAAAATTATCCAGTGTATGGTTGATGGCGGAAAAATATTTGAAATTAAACCAAATTTCGGAAAAATGCTTATTACCTGTCTTGCAAGGATAAACGGTGAAGTGATAGGTTTTATAGCCAACAACCCCATTCACAACGTGGGAGCTATGGATACAGACGGGCTGGAAAAACATACAAGTTTTCTCTGTTTATGTGATTCCTTTAATATCCCCCTTGTTTTTCTCCATGATACTCCCGGGCATATGGTGGGGCAAGAGGCGGAAAGAAAACGGGTGGGGGCCAAGGTTGCCAACAACCTCCAGGCTCTGTGCCAGGTTACTGTTCCAAAAATCGTCATTGTTATCAGAAAATCCTATGGACAGGCAGCAGTGAATATGTGCGGGCCAGGGATTGGGCCTGACTATTTTGTATCCTGGCCCACAGGTGAGCTGGGATTCATGGAGCCAACCATTGCTGCTGATGTTGTATTTGGGAAACTGCCCAGGGAAGAGCGTCAGCAGATGCTTGAACTTATGGTAGGTGATTCATCCCCTTATCCTGCAGCCCAGAATTATTTTATCCAGGATATCATTGATCCGGGACAAACCAGGGAATACCTGACACAGATTCTTTCCATTATCCGGGATTCAGATAACCAGGGTATTGGTGAACATCGTCTTGCCAACTGGCCCACTAAATTTTAATAAAAAAAAATTAAAAAGGAGGTTTACAGATATGTGGAAAAAAGAAGTGGAGGAGATCGAAACAAGAAAGAAACTGGCATATGAACTTGGCGGAGAAAAAGGAGTAACAAGGCAGCACGGCCAGGGGAAAATGACAGTCAGGGAACGAATAGATCTGCTTTTTGATCCAGGGTCATTTATGGAAACCGGTGTGATGGCCGGTAAAGCAAAATATATTAACAATAATCAGGATCTTGAAAAGCTAATCCCCTGTCCCATTGTCATGGGTAAAGGAAAAATTAATGGCCGAAAAGTCATTGTTCAGGGTGATGATTTTACCATACGAGGAGCTTCAGTGGGAAGATTGTTCAAGGCTAAGCTTGCATACAATGGTAAGATGGCCCATGAATTGAGGTTACCACTTGTAAGACTGCTGGACGGTGCAGGTGGTACAATTCGTGAGGTAGCCGATATCGGATACCTTGAGCTCCCCATTGTTAATGATGTTGCCACGGGAATGCTGGCGGATTTGATGTCTGAAGTTCCAATGGTTTCAGTTGTACTGGGCCCTGTTTCTGGTCTTGGTGCCCTTCTTACCGTGGAAGCTCATTTTTCCATAATGGTTAAGGAAAAGAGTCAGGTCTTTGTGGGTGGGCCTCCCCTTGTAGAGTGGGCCCAGGGTCAAAAAGTGACAAAGGAGGAGCTGGGAGGCTATAAAATACACACTCGAATGAGTAATGTCGTTGATAATGAAGCTGAAAGTGAAGAAGATGCAATTGACCAGGCAAAAAAATTTTTGGATTATTTGCCGTCCAATGTCTGGGAAATGCCACAAAGAAAGTATGCTGATAAGGATGATATAGATCGCCGGGAAGAGGAGCTTTTGTCAATTATTCCAAAAAATGGGAAGAAAACCTATGACATGAGAAGAGTAATGGAATGTATCTTTGACAGGGATTCCATATTTGAAATAGGAAAATATCAGGGGCGTTCCCAGATTACCTCCCTTGCAAGATTAAACGGTTATCCTGTAGGGGTGCTGGCCAACGATATAAGGTTTAAAGCCGGATCTTTTTCCTGGGATGTGGCTGAAAAATTTCAGCGTTTTATAGATATGTGTGACACCTTTCATCTTCCCATTGTAAACCTTGTTGATCAGCCCGGTTTTTTTATCGGGGTGGAATCAGAAGAGTGTGGAACCATAAGAAAGGGTGTGCGGGCAAGTTTTTCCGTGATCCAGGCAACAGTACCCTGGGCATCGATATACGTTAGAAAATGTTTTGGAGTAGCCGGGGGAGCCCAGTCTGATCCGGCAAAATTGAATTGGAGATATGCATGGCCGTCCTCATACTGGGGAAATATTCCCATAGAAGGCGGAGTTTATGCTGCACACCGGGCTGAAATTGAATCATCTGAAAATCCCGTGGAACTCCATGATCAGCTTCAGGAGTACTATAGAGGTTTTGCACAGCCGTTCAGGGCAGCAGAGCATTTTGGCATTGAGGATATCATTGACCCAAGGGAGACAAGGCCTCTGCTGTGTGACTGGGTTGAGACTGTCTTTGATCATGAAAAATCAAATCTTGGGGTCAAAAAAAGAGGCATGAGGTGTTAAAGAATATACCCATCCTGCTTGCCCTTTTGCCCGTCTTCTACGTTGTGATAACAGGCACATAGTTCAACTATGCACCTGTCATCACGCCTTGAAGACGAACAAAAGTTCTGCACGATATGAGAAGATTATTTTCTTCCAGTTCCCTTTTATATGAAAGTCCATCCAAACGACTGCAATGATAGACTTTCTAAATTTGTTGTGGCCGATGAGAATAACCATGCTCCGGCCATGCCGGTTATATGAAAGTCCTGGCAAACCAGGAGTGTAACTTTCATCATTTGTTGTGTGCAGACTTAGACCACCAAGGCTGCCCATGGCAGTTATTCAATGACAAGCATTACCTGTTTTGTGGCAACCTTGTCATCTACCTTGACATTGATCTCTTTGACCTTTCCGCTCTCTGTGGAAACAATGGGATTTTCCATTTTCATGGCTTCAAGTACCATTAGTTCCTGTCCCTCTACAACATTATCTCCCTGGTTGACCTGGACTTCAATGATGGTTCCCGGCATGGGGGCTAAAATTTCTGTACTCATGCAATTCTCCTTTTTTCAAAAAAATGGTTGATGTATTATTTACAAGAAAAAATTACCCTGACCTGAAGGTCACACGTAAACATGTTTAGATTCTGGTTTGTCCAGTTCCCTTACTTGAAGTTAGGGAGCTACAAGAATATAAATTACCCGTATGCAGGTTCGATATTCAGTAACCTTCCGCACTTTTAACGATAAACGGGTATTATTATTGTTTGTAACTCCCTTATTGGTGATGACACTGCCAGTTAAAGATGCCGTTGGTATCAAATTTTTCAATCTGGTTCTCTTTTTCAAGGTATTGAAGATGGGCAATGGCTTCTCCGGCTGCAAACCATTGCTGGGCAATGGGAAAATCATCCCATGAATCTGCTTTGATTGCCCAGGTCATATGCGACGCTGTTTCAAAACCATTTAAAGGCTTTTTTGAAATAATCTCCTTTACCTCTTCAAGTCTTTGCCTGTGGTGGGATTTAAGCTCATCAATTCTTTTTCTGAAATCTGTAAAAATAGATCTGTGACCGGGAATAACAGTATCCACATTAAGATCATAAACCTTGTCAAGACTTTGAAAATAATCTTTAAGCATATTCTGCTCTTCTGCCCAGCACTGGATGTTGGGCGTGATATCGCCAAGTATGTGGTCGCCGGCAATAAAAATTTTGTTTTCTGGTTCAAACAGACAGATATGGCCGGGGGTATGGCCGGGAGTTTCAATACATCCAAGGGAATATCTGCCAATAGTAATCTGGTCATTATCCTGGAGCATCTCCATGGATGGAATCCATTTAGAGGCATGTTTAAACCCTGGATGACTTTCAAGTGCTTTTTTGAGCTTTTCCTTTGGAAAACCGTTGTTTCCTGCAAAGTTAAGCATCTCATCCCATCCCTGCCATGATTCTATGAGTTCTGCTTCGGGTCGGTTAAAATATACATGGCTTTCAGACGTGGCAAGTCTTGACAAAAGTCCAAAATGATCTGCGTGGAGATGGGTAATCAGAAAATCTGTTTTCTTCAAATCCACATTCAGCTCTTTGAGCCCTGCCATCATGGCATTGTAGCATTGATCATGGTTAAGGCCTGTATCTATTATAAGATTTCTGTTGCCACCCTTTATCACCACTGAGTTAAGGTTTTTCAAAGGCGTGTCGGGAAGTGGTATTTTTATGGAAAAAAAATCATCTGTTATTTTTTCAATCATTTTATCGGTCTCCATATTTTTTTGTGATGTCCTTAATACCGCCAATTATGAAATTCACAGCATCTGTACTGATTTCTCTGAGTGTTGTTGTGTTGGTCTTAGACTGGATTAAAAAATGAGATGCCACTCTTTCATAAATACCTAGAATGCACATGGCAAAAACATCAGCAGAAGAGTTGTTTCTAAACTGAAAGTTTTCTTCCAGGCTCAATTGTTCAAG
>JAYEHB010000018.1:0-2790 GCA_034659375.1 Thermodesulfobacteriota bacterium | reverse complement strand
GAAAAAACCACACCATACTCACTTTTTCTTGCAATTTTCATTTAAAGCCTCCTTCTTGTCATATGTTTAATATCACCCAGTATATATTTAACCAGGTACTCTCTACAGAATAAGCTGAGATTATGGTCTTTGAGCCCATAGCAGTTACTTAACATTATATGTATAATTTTGATAATTCTAAAAAAATCATAAAACAAAAGATACTGAATGTCAATGTATTTTCCCGGTTTTTAAAATATCTGCTGAATCATTATATTATTATAAAAATAAATATTTGGAGGGTAAGAAGGATACTTCAAGTCTCTAATTTTAAAGGCTGGTATGTGCACAGGGGCTCTTCGGCAAGGTAGTCTCCTGTTGCTTCATAGGCCCTTGCTCTGCATCCTCCGCATACATTGCTGTATTCACAGATTCCACATTTTCCTTTAAGGTTTTTAAAGTCTCTCAGTTTATTAAAAATTTCTGAATTGTCCCAGACATCCTTAAAGGTAGTTTTTGTGATATCTCCGCACTCTACATCGAGGAATCCGCAGGTCTGAATTTTTCCTGTGTGGGAGATAAAACAGAAACCGGTTCCTGCAAGGCATCCCCTTGTAACTGCATCAAGACCATGGGTTGCAAAGGTTACTTTTTTTCCGTCCTCTTTTGCCCTTTGTCTGAGGATTCTGTAGTAGTGGGGGGCACATGTGGCTTTTAACTGTAAAGAGGTTTTTTCCTTTTGATCATAAAACCAGTTCAGGGTTTTTTCATACTCCCTGGCATTAATCTCCTGGTCAACTATGTATTTGCCCCGGCCCGTTGGAACAAGAAGGAATATGTGGTGGGCAACAGCTCCAATTTTTTCGGCAAATTTCAGAATTTTTGGTATCTCATCAAGGTTGGTTTTTGTAATGGTTGTGTTGATCTGGAAGTCAAGACCAGCCTTTTTTGCCATTGTGATTCCATTCATTGCACCATCATAGGCACCATTAAATCCCCTGAAGTTGTCATGGCTCTCTTTTGTGGAACCATCAAGACTGATGCTGATTCTTTTTATGCCGGAATCTTTCATCTTTGCGGCATTCTCTTTGGTGATCAGGGTGCCGTTGGGTGCCATGACCATTCTTAACCCAATATATGTGCCATAGGAGGCAATTTCAAATATATCTTTTCTCAGCAGGGGTTCTCCGCCTGTGAGAATGACAATGGGCTCTCCAGTTGCTTTTATCTGGTCAAGGAGGCGCAGCGAGGCTTTTGTATCAAGTTCATTCTCATAGGGATGATCTTCGGCAGCAGCCCTGCAGTGGACACATGAAAGATTGCATCTTCTTGTCACTTCCCATGCCACAAGGCGAAGGGTGTTGTTTTTTCCAGGTTCTTTTTTACCCTGATTTTTTTCAAGATGGTTTTCTCCACCATGGTTTTTTTTTGTAGGATGCATCAGTTGTTCAGCTCCTTTGCAGCTTCAATGGCAGAGTAGGTGAGTATCATATCTGCTCCGGCCCTTTTAATGGAGAGCAGGGTTTCCATGATAACCTTTGTGGCATCAATCCATCCCATGAGTCCTCCTGCCTTGATCATGGCATATTCACCACTTACATTGTAGGCAGCCAGAGGCAGATCCATCTCATTTCTTAAAGTGTGAATAATATCTAAGTAGGAGAGGGCAGGTTTCACCATTATGATATCAGCTCCCTCTTCAATGTCCATGGTTGCTTCCCTGATGGCTTCCAAAGCATTGGCAGGGTCCATCTGGTATGTTTTTCTGTCACCAAACTGTGGAGATGATTGAACAGCCTGCCTGAAAGGTCCGTAAAAGGCTGATGCGTATTTCACTGCATAGGACATTATTGGAATGTTTGAAAAACCCTCTTCATCCAGGGTCTGGCGGATTTCACCCACACGTCCGTCCATCATGTCTGAAGGGGCAACCATGTCAGCTCCGGCTTTTGCATGGGAAAGTGCAGTTTTTGCAAGAAGATCAAGGGAGGCATCATTGTCTATTTTCCCATTGTTTACTATTCCGCAGTGACCATGGTCAGTGTACTGGCAAAGACAGACATCTGTGAGGACTGCAATTTCAGGAACGCTCTCTTTAACAGCCTTAACAGCTTTTTGCACAATCCCGTCATGGGCATAGGCACTGGTTCCAAGAGGATCTTTTTTATTTGGAAGTCCAAAGAGCATTACAGCGGGAATGCCTAACGAATAAGCCTCTTTAACTATTTTTACCAGATTGTCGCAGGAAAAATGAAAGTGCCCCGGCATGGAGTCAATGGGTTTTTTAATGCCTTTTCCCTCCACTGCAAAGAGCGGAAGAATAAGATCATCCACATAAAGCCTGGTCTCTTGTATCATTCTTCGGAAAGTTTTTTTTTCTCTTAATCTTCGTGCTCTGAAATCAGGAAACAACATAATTTTAAGCTCCATTTTTAATGTAACAGTTCACAGTCAATAAGCCGAATTGTGAGCGTTTGCAGGGTGCTGCAGATGCAAGGCGGGGGGTACGCAGACGTACTAATGTACTTCAAGTGCCCGCCAACGCAGCAGGTGCAGTGCCGAAGTGAACAGTCACCTGTTTTTGTAACAGTTCACAGTCAATAAGCCGAATTGTGAGCGTTTGCAGGGTGCTGCAGATGCAAGGCGGCGGGTACGCAGACGTACTAATGTACTTCAAGTGCCCGCCAACGCAGCAGGTGCAGTGCCCTGCGAACGCTCACCTATTTTTTTATTTCATCATCGGTAAGAAAACATGCAGGATCAGTGTCCCAGGGATCGCCTGAAATGGATTCAGCCCTTGCCCTGAAATTA
>JAYEHB010000017.1:0-2795 GCA_034659375.1 Thermodesulfobacteriota bacterium | reverse complement strand
TGAAAGTCCGTCCAAACGACTGCAATGATAGACTTTCTAAATTTGTTGTGGCCGATGCGGAAACCACGCTCCGGCCGTGTCGGTTTATATGAAAGTCCTGGCAAACCAGGAGTGTAACTTTCATCATTTGTTGTGTGCAGACTTAAACCACCAAGGCTGCCCGTGGCAGTTATATGGAGTTTTTATGAAAAAAAAAAGCATGAAGCAAGGCAAAAAGAATCAATGGGCAGATCATTGGACCAACAAGGCAAAAGCAGATAAATATCCTGCAAGGTCGGTCTATAAGCTCATGGAGATACAAAAAAAATTTAAGGTGATTAAAAAAAACGATAGCATTCTTGATCTTGGCTGTGCTCCGGGTTCCTGGCTTATGTATGCTGCAGAAACTGCAGGTCTGGGGGGAAGAGCAACAGGTATTGATTTAAAAAAGGTGGATGTTAAGCTCCCGGGTAATGCCAAAGCTCTTACTGGTGATATCTTTGAGATGAATGATGATTTTGCAGCAGTTGTGGGAAAAGATTACAATGTGGTGCTAAGCGATATGGCACCTGCCACCACTGGAAGAAAGGAGACTGATGCTGCAAGATCCTTTGAACTGTGCCAGGCTGCTTTAAAGAGTGCGTGCAGTCTGCTTGCTCCTGGAGGGAATTTTGTATGCAAGATTTTTCAGGGAAGTGATTTTAAAGAGTTTGAGCTCACTGTTAAATCAAATTTCAGGGAGCATAAAATTTTTAAGCCGGATAGTTGCAGAAAATCAAGCAAAGAGATATATATTATTGGAATAGGAAAAAAATAAGGAGGTAGATTTATGTCAGGACATAATAAATGGTCATCAATAAAGCATAAAAAAGGTGCTGCCGATGCTAAAAGAGGCAAAATTTTTACAAAGTTGATTAAGGAGATCACAATTGCCGCCAGAATGGGAGGGGGTGATCCAGAATCAAATCCTCGATTGAGATCAGCTATTGCTTCTGCAAAAGCCCAGAATATGCCCAAGGATAATCTTGAAAGAGGTATTAAAAAGGGTACTGGTGAACTTGAGGGTGTGGATTACGAAGAGATGTCATACGAGGGGTATGGGCCGGGAGGTGTGGCAGTACTGGTTGAGTGTCTCACTGATAATAAAAACAGAACAGTTGCAGATGTCAGGTATATTTTCAGCAAAGCCGGTGGAAACATTGGTACAGATGGATGTGTTTCATGGATGTTTGACAAAAAAGGACTGATTTCCGTTTCAAAGGATGAAACCGATGAGGAGACTCTTATGGAACTGGCTCTTGAGGCAGGAGCAGAAGATGTTACAGATGAAGGTGACTGCTTTGATATAATTACAGATCCTGGTGATTTTGAGGCCGTAAAAGAGGTCATTGATAATGCCTCAATAAAGTATGACATTGCAGAAGTTACAATGATTCCCCAGACCCAGACAAAGCTTGAAGGCAAGGAAGCTGAGCAGATGTGCAGGTTTATGGAAGCTTTGGATGACTGTGATGATATTCAGCATTTTTATTCCAATGCAGATATCCCCGATGAAGTGCTTAACTCCATGTGATTTAGATTTTTGTTTGGGGGGAAAGACGCAAATCCAATTTTTCCTGGCTTTGCGTCTTTGAGTCAGGTCTGTTTTTTTTTATCGTTTAAGAGCAATCATTCGCTGGACAGCTTTTAAAGCATCCTTTCTAATATTTTCAGGGACCTTTACTTCTCCTGAATAAGTTTCAAGACTGTTGATAATATCCGCAGGTTTTATTTTTTTCATATCCGGGCAGAACATTTTTTCAGATGCAGGGTAAAATTTCTTGTCAGGATATTTTTGTGAAAGGGGATAGATGAGACCCGTCTCTGTTCCAACAATAAATGATTTATTGTTAGATTCTCCGGCAAACCTGATCATGCCCGAGGTGCTTTCCACGGCATCAGCCATTTTAAGAACTTCAGGAGGACATTCAGGGTGGGCCATGAACAAACTTTCAGGATGTTTTCCCTTTGCTTTTAACAGATCCTCTTCTGTTAAAGTGTTGTGGTATGGGCAGAATCCTTTCCATAGATGTATTTTTTTCCCACTGTTTGCTGCTGCATATTGTGCCAGATTTTTGTCAGGAATCATGAGAATCTCCCGGCTCTCAATACTGTTGACAACATCAACTGCATTGGCAGATGTGCAGCATATGTAAGAGAGTGCTTTTACAGCAGCTGTTGAGTTGACGTATGTAACAACCGGGATATTGCCAAGCCTCTTTATTTCAGCCCTGAGAGCGTCAGGGGTTACCATGTCGGCCATGGGGCATCCTGCATCTTTTGCCGGAAGAAGAACTTTTTTATCAGGGGAGAGGATGGATGCTGTCTCTGCCATAAACTGAACTCCGCAAAATACAATTATATCAGCATCTGTATTGGAAGCTTTAATACTCAGTTCCAGGGAGTCACCGCAAAGGTCGGCAATATCCTGAATTTCAGGGGGTTGATAATTATGGGCCAGAATTATTGCGTTTTTCTCTTTTACAAGGTCTTTGATTTTATCTTTGATTTTATCTTTCATTTCATCCATCCATTATCGGTTGTTTTGTAAGCATTCCCAGGGCACTCTTTTGAAAACCCCATGTTCTGGTACTTATTTTCTTAATTCTTATTTTCGTGTTTTTTTGGCAAGAGAATTAAAAAATCTTTTTGCGTGTGACCTTCAGGTTAGATTCCGGCTTGTCCATGTCAGGGAACTTCCAGAAAATAATTTATCCGTCCTGCCTGCTCTTTTGCCCGGGACCCTTATTATTCATAAAAAGAAGATCCACTCCATC
>JAYEHB010000016.1:0-2797 GCA_034659375.1 Thermodesulfobacteriota bacterium | reverse complement strand
ATGTCTTAAAACTGTTACATTTTAAGGGGAATTAGTAATTAAATAGACCTGATTTAATGGTCGTAAGGTTTTATATGAAAGTCCGTCCAAACGACTATAATCATTGGACTTTCATTTTTTGGTTTCTGCCCTTTAGGGTATTGTGGCCGATGAGAATAATCATGCTCCGGCCAGTTTCTGCCCTTCAGGGTATGCCGATTGTATTTATTAAAATTAAGTTTTTTTCAAACTATAATATATGGATGGAAATTGGCAAGCAAAAAATTAAAAATTTATATAACTGCCATGGGCAGCCTTGGTGGTCTAAGTCTGCACACAACAAATGATGAAGGGCAAACACAGGGGGTTGCCTGCCCCTACGGTCATGAACCAATCGGCAACCGCGAATGGTAGGGGCAGGCCCCTGTGCCTGCCCTTTGCCCTGTTAGACGAAATTGGCTCTGCCTCTTCGATCCATATGAAAAACGAAAATATAATAAGCATGTATCAACTAAAAGCAATGAATATTTTGAACTGACTCCATTTGGTTCACAACATCAATTATTCTGAAAAGTATCAGTTAATCAGTGCTCATTTCAAAATTAGAGTTGCTACCCCCTTGCTTTCATTCATAAAATAGTATAAATGAGAATATATAAATAAGATATCCCAATGTCTGCTGAGAATGTCTGCTGAGGATATCCAGATTTTACTGGCAGCATGGGGTGAAAGCCTTGTTAGAAAAGGCTTGTTAATTCATTAATAGATTTAAAGCATGGATAAAATTATGAAAAGAGCAATAATAAAAGGAACTGGAAGAGCAATCCCGTCCCGGCTTGTTACCAATGAAGATCTCACTAAATTTATGGACACGTCAGATGAGTGGATACAACAGAGAACGGGCATAAAACAGCGTTATTGGGTACCTGAAGGTGAAGAGATCGGTGTGTCGGATCTTGGACTTGAAGCCTCTAATATTGCTTTGGAAAGAGCAGGATGGAAGCCTGAAGATATTGATTTTATAATATTTGCAACATTGAGTCCTGATATTTTTTTTCCTGGTTCAGGCTGCCTTCTTCAGCATAAACTTGGACTTAAATCAACGCCTGCACTTGATATACGTCAGCAGTGTACAGGTTTTCTCTACTCCCTTGCAACGGCAGATTCATATATAAAAAGCGGGCTTGCCAAAAAAATTCTTATTGTGGGAGCAGAAATTCACAGCACAGGTCTTGACAAATCAACCAGGGGCAGGGATGTCTCAGTGATTTTTGGTGATGGAGCAGGTGCAGTCTGTGTTGAAGCCGTTGAAACTGATGAAGAGATTGGAGTTCTTGCCTCTGTTCTCCATGCAGATGGATCAGGAGCAGATTCTTTAATGACAGAACTGCCTGCATCAAGGCTTCCTGAGAGATTTCCCAAAGATCTGGAGAAAGACAGTCCACGACATTATCCAGTTATGGACGGGCAGAAAGTATTTAAGACTGCATTGAGAAAACTTCCCCAGGTTACAAAAGAGACGCTGGCAAAGGCAAATCTTGCAATTGATGATGTTGATATGATTTTTCCACATCAGGCAAATCTTAGAATCAATCAGGCCTTTCAGCAGCTCATAAAAATAGATGAAAATAAAATGTTCAACAATATCCACAAATACGGCAATACAACAGCCGCAAGTATCCCCATTGCCATTGACGAGGCTCTGGAACAGGGCGTTGTTGGAAAAAAAGGAGATACAGTTCTGTTTGTGGGGTTTGGAGCAGGACTTACCTGGGGAGGAATTCTCTACAGATTCAGTTAAAAAAATAATCTGGAAAGTTGAAATGGTGAATTATTGAAAAATAAAACAAAAATAGAAATTTTATTGGACAAGGGCGTTAAGATTCCGCTTCCCGGTTCTGTTCTTATTGGAGATGAAGTTGATACTGCAAGAATCACCGGGGATAATGTTACAATATATCCCGGGACAAAGATTTTTGGAGAAAAAACTCTTGTCATGTCAGGGGTGAAATTAGGGTTTGAAGGGCCTGTAACCATTGAAAACAGTCTGATAGGCCCTGGTACCAGTTTAAAAGGCGGTTTTTTTCAGGATGCAGTCTTTGCAGGGAATAATTCATTTGGCTCAGGAGCCCATGTAAGGGGTGGAACAATTCTGGAGGAGGGTGCCAGTGCTGCCCATACTGTTGGATTAAAACAGACCCTTCTCTTTCCATTTGTAACTCTTGGAAGCCTGATTAATTTTTGTGATTGTCTTATGGCCGGTGGAACAAGCCGTAAAGATCACAGCGAAGTTGGCAGCTCTTTTATCCATTTCAACTATACTCCCAACCAGGACAAGGCAACTCCTTCAATGTTTGGAAATGTATATCAGGGTGTTATGCTCAATAATAGTCCTGTGTTTCTGGGAGGGCAGGGGGGTGTTGTCGGACCATGCAGGCTTGCTTTTGGATCAGTGACAGCAGCAGGAACCATCTGCAGAAAAGATGAATCAAGAGCTGACAGACTTATTCTGGGCGGTGCATTTAAAGATTGTTCCATTGCTAAAAAAAAGAGTATATACACTGTTGTTAAAAGAGTGTATCTCAACAACTGCCGGTATATTGCCGGATTAATTGCATTGATGAACTGGTATAGATATATAAGGCCATTTTTTTTAACTGATTCTTTGTCAGAAAAATTACATATCGGGATGAAAAATAATCTTGAAAATTTAATTGATGAAAGAATAAATAGACTGGGAGGCTTTTGTTCCAATCTTGTAAAATCCCGGGAAATTATTTTGTCTCAATCTCGGGGTAAAAAAACTGATTTGATTCTT
>JAYEHB010000015.1:0-2805 GCA_034659375.1 Thermodesulfobacteriota bacterium | reverse complement strand
CCAGAATTTCCAAAAAGGCTTCTCTTCTTCCTCTTCCTCGTTTTCTTCATATGGGTCATCATCTCCCCAGAATTTCCAGAAGGGTTTTTTTACCTGATCTTGTTTTCCAAACTGCTGGTGCATGAGTTTTTCAGGGTTGCTTATTATTTTATCCTTTACGGCTTTTATCTTTTCTGTTTCTACTTTTTTAAGTGCTTTTGTTGTTCTGTTGAAGATTTTTTTATTTATTTCAGCAGCAAGGCTGGAAGCTGCAGGGATTATCTCTTCCAGGTTTTCTGCCTGGGCATAGAAAGTGTTAAAATTTTTCTCTTTTACATTATAGATTTTTGTGTCAAGGCTGAATGCACCGGCAAATTCTGTAATGCTTCCCAAGAGCAGATAATCAGAATTTGTGGTCTTGGCTATTTTGTCAGCACGGCTGCTGTCTAAAAGGTTATGTGAATCCTTTAACAGAGGCACAAACTCATTTTTGTCTGCAACAATGATATGACCTTTCCGGGAAAGTCGTGAAGAGAGCATCTGAAACAGCCCATCCCTGATATAGGAGATATCCTTTTGTGAGTTTATTGTAAATGGACAAATAGTAATTTTTTTTGTTTCAGCCTTTGCAGAGCCTGCCAGGAGAATGATAGAAACAGATATTGAAAAAAGTGTAAAAAAAAGTTTTGCCATGGGGTTTTTTGTATGGGGTTGAAGATGCAAAGTCAACTTTGTATCACAGCCTGTAATTATGGCAGTTGGCTGTGCTTTGCTCCACGTCTTGGACCCATTGTTTGTCAAAATCTTTGATTTTTTGTCCGATGCGGTAACCATGCTCCGGTCATGCCGGTTGTATAAACTTAACTCTGCAGTATTCACAATTATAGCTCCGTTGTTATAATCTTTTTTTAAGGATTTCAGTTATAACTTTTGGATCTGCCTTGCCCCTGCTTTTTTTCATTATCTGTCCCATGAAAAAACTGAACAGCTTGGTCTTACCATCTTTGTAAGCCTTGTACTCAGCGGGGTTGGATTCAATAATTTCAGCAACCATATTGTCAAGCTCTGACTTGTCTGAAACCTGTTCAAGTCCTTTTTCACTGACGATGGTTTCAGGATTTTTGTCTGAAGATACCATCTCCTCAAATACAGTCCTGGCAGCCTTTGCATTAATTTTGTTTTGTTCAAGAAGTTTTAAAAGTTTTGCAAGTGATTTTGCAGATACCGGAGATGCATCAATTAAAAGCTCTTCTGTTTTGAGTAAGCCCAGAACAGGCCCCATCACCCAGTTGACAGCCAGTTTTTTCTCTTTTATGTTTTCTGCACTCTCTTCAAAATAATCAGCTAACTCCCTTGATGAGGTGAGAACATCCGCATCATTGGCTGTCATTGTATATTGTTTGACAAATCTTGCTTTTTTTGCGTCGGGCAGTTCAGGAAGACTTGCTTTTACTTTATCCATCCACTGATCATCAATAATTAACGGTACAAGGTCAGGATCAGGAAAATAGCGGTAATCATGGGCTTCCTCTTTGCTGCGCATGGAAGAGGTTTTGTTCTTTGCAGCATCCCACAGACGGGTTTCCTGAACAACTTTTTTCCCTTCTTCAAGAACATATGTCTGACGCTCAATTTCATATGCAATGGCTTTTTCCACATTTTTAAAGGAATTTAAGTTTTTCAGTTCTGTTCTTGTGCCAAATTTTTCTTCACCCACAGGTCTCAGGGAGATATTTGCGTCACACCTGAAACTTCCCTGCTCCATGTTGCCGTTGCACACATCAATATATTTAACTATGGCATGGAGTTTCCTAAGGTATGCACCAGCCTCTTCTGGAGTTCTAAGGTCAGGCTCACTTACAATCTCTACAAGTGGGATTCCTGTTCTGTTTAAATCCACATAACTTTTTGACCTGACAGGATCATGGTTAAGTTTGCCTGCGTCCTCTTCCATGTGAATTCTTGTGATACCGATTATTTTCTCTTTTCCATCATCTGTTTTAATGGAAAGATGACCATGCTCAGCTATTGGAAAAGCATACTGGGTAATCTGGTATCCCTTGGGAAGATCCGGGTAAAAATAGTTTTTTCTGTCAAATCTGCTCTCTTTTGCAACAGTGCAGTTTGTTGCAAACGCGGTTTTCATTGCAAATGTAACAGCTTTTTTGTTCAATACCGGCAGCATTCCAGGCATTCCTGTGCATACAGGGCAGGTATTGGCATTGGGAGAAGCTCCAAATTTTGTGGAGCAGGCGCAAAATATTTTTGTTTCTGTTTTTAACTGTGTGTGGACTTCAAGTCCTATTACAGGTTCAAACTGCATAATCTGTTATTCCCGTCTGTTTTTTATATGAAAGTCCTTTAAAACCAACAGCGACTTTCATTTTTTGGTTTCTGCCCTTTAGGGTATTGTGACCGATGAGCAATAACCATGCTCCGTCCATGCCGGTTATATGAAAGTCCTTTAAACCAAACAGCGACTTTCATGCTTTGGTTTCTGCCCTTTAGGGTATTGTGACCGGTAGAGGTGATCATGATCCAGCCATGCCGATTATATGAAAATTTTTAAAAATATAAACAATATCATGAATAAAAGAAAAAATGCAATAAAGATTAAAGGGTGTGAAAAAAAAATGGGGAAAGTGCCTGGAATAATTGTTTTGACAAATGCCATTGAAAAATATTATATTTAAATGTTTTGAGTGTAACCAAAACAACGCAGAACCACAGCTCATGATTATCAAAGTAGGGGCGAACGGCCGTTCGCCCGTACTGGCATCAATGGTTAGCTTTTTTAAAATTTGGTTTTATGCACCATTTTGGTTA
>JAYEHB010000014.1:0-2805 GCA_034659375.1 Thermodesulfobacteriota bacterium | reverse complement strand
AAAAGGCAGTGTTATGCATTATACATCCATCCCTGTAATCAGCATATGAAGGACCTGCAATGAGCAGATGCTTTGATTTAAGGGCAGCAGGAATTGTGTATATAAATGATGTTGTTCCATTTCCTGCAATCACCCTTTTGTGATCAATATCATGGTACCCTGCAAATTTTTTTACCATTTCACCTGCATCAGGCTCGGGAAGTGAACGGATCTCTCTGATATTTTCCATGAGATAATCCTCAAGACCTGAAGGCGGCCCAAGGGGATTAAGATTGCAGCTCATATCAATGATTTCATTAATTGGGCACCCTGATCTTTGTGCCAGTGATTTTACATCTCCTCCATGACCTGTAATCATTAAACATATCCCCAGAGATCACTTACAAATTAATTACCAATTTTGCGTGTGAACCCTTAATTGTTTTGATATTATAAATTAACGTTGAATAATAAAAATGTTTATATAAACATTTCTGCTCCTGCTGTAAGAAAAAGCAATGCTTCTGTAATTTCCGTCATTGCACCAAGCATGTCACCTGTTATACACTCCATTTTTTTTTTGTAAAACATAAGAATCAAAAAAACTGAACACAGAAAAACAATATTTAAGATAATCCCCATGAATCCAAGGAATAAAGAGACAATCACTGGAATGGCAAGATATATGAAATCCTTTACAGGAAGCTTTGTTTTAAAAAGATCATGGCCTGTGCCTCTGTTTTCTCTTCCATATTTTAAAAATCTGATGCCAAAGAGCATGCCTCCCCTGGCGTAGGCAGGAATAATTAAAAGAAGGGCAATGGTTTCAAAGCTTGAGCAGACTGTTTTCACAGAATAAATACCGGCAATTTTTAAAGCAAGTATGCAGAAAACAGCAACAAGTCCCATCATTCCTGTTCTGCTGTCCTTCATGATTTCCAGGGCTCTTTCCCTGGATCTGTGACTAAAAAGACCGTCAGCGGCATCGCCCAGGCCGTCAAGATGAAATGCCCCGGTAACTGCAACAAGAGTGAGTACATCAAGGAGTGCAACAACCGGTTCCTGCCAGAAAAGCGATGAAACCCTGTCTGTGATAACCAGGATTGCACCTAAAACAAGTCCCACAACAGGAAAAAAACGAATCATTCCCGTGGGAGAAAACCTGGTTCCTCTGCCTGCCGGTAGAATAGTTATAAACATAACCGCTGATTTAAAATCTGTGATAAAGCTCTTTCTATTTTCCATTAACCCTGACCTATTCTATTTTTTATATGAAAGTCCGCTCAGACGACTGCAATCATAGGACTTTCATCTTTTGTTGTGGCCGATGCAATGACCATGCTCCGGCCATGCCGGTTATATGAAAGGGCAACGGGCAGGCACAGGGGCCTGCCCCTACCATTCGTGGTTGCCCGATTGGTTCATGACCGTAGGGGCAACCCCCTGTGGTTGCCCTTCATTATTTTCTGGTTTGATAAAAAAGTCCCCTTTGCTGGCGGACAGATTCTATTTTTTTATTCTGTTCCAGATAGGCAAGATACTTGTTAATTTCATTTATGTGGGTGCCAAGGATGCCTGCAAGATCTTCCAATGTACAGGGTCTTCTCTGTATTGTCTCCAGAATGGCAGACTCCATATCATCTCGATATGATTGAACATTTTTACGCTGGGGGGCAGATGCAATAATTTCCACATTCAATGGCTTAAACAGATTCACTGCTGCGTTAAGCTCCTCTTGAGTGGCAGGGCGAATGCCAGAAACAACTCCTGGTCTGTCCAGGGTGTTTAGCTGGATGACATCAGGACGGATTTTTTCAAATGCATCTTTAAGCAGCAATATCTCTTCTCTGCTGTCATTGATTCCTGGAAGAATAAGAAGCTCTAAGGCAATTTTACCTTTATACTCATCCCTGAAATCAGATAAACCTCTAATATACTCCTCTATATCTATCTTCTGTTCCGGTCTATTGATTTTTTGAAACACTGAATCAGAAGCTGCATCCAGCGAGGGTATTACAAGATCAGCCCTGAGCAGTGCTTTTCTTACATCCTTTTGTGATAAAAGAGTTCCATTGGTTAAAACAGCAATTGAAATTTCTTTCTTTTTTTTTTTGATAAAATCAATAACCTCACCAATACGGCTATTCAGACAAGGTTCACCTGAACCTGAAAAGGTAATATAATCCGGATCAGGACTGTTTTTAAAATAATGCTCCAGTTCTCCGGTTACTTTATCATATGGAACATACTCTTTTCTCTTTAATGTTAAATCTGTGGTTTCACCGCATTCACAGTAAATACAATTCAGAGAACATATTTTATGGGTAACAAGATCTACACCAAGGGAAATCCCCAGACGGCGTGACGGCACTGGACCAAAAAGATATTTATACATTATTTAATCCTTTTTGTTACAAAATTCGGCATCCTTCATATCACCTCAAAAGTACTTTACACTCTTTTGGGAAAAAACCCTGTTCAATAGGGAGTAGCTCCAGAAAGTGTAAAGTACTTATGAAGGATGCCCAAAATTCTATTAAAAAAATTATGAATAACATATTTTGTACAATATGTTAATTCCTATCCATTAAATGCCTGCATTTTTTTTGTAAAGTACCCTTGACTTTATAGCCAGTTACGTCCAACATGCTGTAATTATAAGCCGAATATTTACCACAACAAAATTAGAAAATCTATGATTACAGTCGTTTAAACGGAGTTTGATATATAAAAATCATCATGGCTTCCAATGGCAATGTTCATAGAAAATCGGCAATTATTAAACAGAAATCAGGAGTTTTGTTATGTTTAAACCTAAAAATGTCA
>JAYEHB010000013.1:0-12013 GCA_034659375.1 Thermodesulfobacteriota bacterium | reverse complement strand
CATTTGTTGTGTGCAGACTTAGACCACCAGGGCTGCCCGTGGCAGTTTATATGAAAGTCCGTCCAAACGACTGTAATCATGGACTTTCTAAATTTGTTGTGGCCGATGCAGTAACCATGCTCCGGCCATGCCGGTTATAGTGAAGAGATTTTACCATGAAAAAAAAGAACAGACTGGTCGAGACAAAACTTCTTGCCCAGGCAAAATTGGTTTTCACCACAGGAAAAATGATCAGGGACAGGGTCTTTTCCACCCACATGTCAGGAATTGGACCCCACAAAAATGGGATACCTTTTAATGATCTGACCATGCCACAATTTCATACACTTCTGCTCATACAAGACCGAGGCAGTCTTTCTGTAAAAGAGCTTGCACACAATCTTCATGTGACACCGCCATCAGCTTCGGTGATGGTTGCCAAGCTTGTGGATAAAGGACTTCTTGTGCGCAATCACTCTTTAAAGGATAGAAGAAAGGTTGAAATAACTCTTTCTAAAAAAGCTGCTGAAAAAATAGATGCCATAGAGAAAATCACCTTATCATCTTTTGTGGATCTTGTGGAAAAACTGGGTACTGAGACAACAGACAAATGGTGTGAAGTACTTGAAAAAATACAGAACATACTAAAAAAGGAGCAGGAGCCGCTGCCATGAATCAACCTGAATCTGAAAGAGAAGATAGACACAATAACCCCCCAAAAATAATTTTCAGAATCATTATCTGTATTATAATTCTTGCTGCGGGATTTGCTGCAATGAAATATTTTTCATCGGCAAAGAAACATCCTCACATGGTGCATAAAAAAGAACATGCCATTGAAGTTAAAGTAAAAAAAGCTCTGCCTGAAGATATAGAGATCTGTTTAACAGGATTTGGTGTTGTTGAACCTGTTAAATCAGTTACAATTTCCTCTGAAGTGTCTGGAAGTATAATATGGACAAACCCTTGTTTTAAGGCTGGAGAGGTCATAGCCAAAGGAGAGATGCTTTTTAAGATAGATCCGGTCAATTATGAGGTTACAAAAACAAAGGCTGAAACTGTGGTGATGGAGAGAAAAAAGGCTCTTCATCGTCTTAAAAAGGAGTTTGAGTCAGACAGAAAAAGAATAAAAACCATCACAAGAACCAGGGAACTTGCAAGGGCTGAATATCAAAGGGTTCAAAAATTATTTAAAAATAAAAATGTTGGAAACATGTCTGGAGTTGACAAGGCTGAACAAACTTTCAATAATGCCAAAGATCAGGCAGATCAGCTTGAAATCAAACTTGACCTCTACCCGATATCCATAAAAGAGGCAGCAATCAGACTTGGTGCTGCAAAGGCAGATTTGCTCAGAGCCGATGCAGACCTTACAAGATGCACGGTAGCAGCACCTTTTCAATGCAGAATTAAAAGTGTGGTGCTTGAAAAAGGAGAATTTGCAGGTACAGGGAAAGAGATTCTGACAATTGCTGATGATTCGCTTCTTGAAATTAAAGTCGCTCTGGACGCAAAAAAAGCCGCTGCATGGCTCAAATTCCAGGAACCGGACTCCACTACTGATACCAATGCCAACAATGGATGGTTTGCAAAGCCTGTTCCGGTTAAATGCCAGGTTTTATGGACAGAAAGACAGAAAAGTACTCCATTTAAAGGCTTTCTCCACAGAATTGTAACATTTGACCAAACGTCAAGAACCATGACGGCTGCCGTGCGCATTGATACCAGAGAATTTAAAACTTTTAATAAGAGAGGTTGTCCCCTGGTTGAGGGGATGTTCTGTTCTGTTAAAATTCCGGGAAAAACAGTGAAAAATCTATACAGGGTTCCCACATGGGCTGTAACCACGGAAAATACCATTTATATTACTGAAGAGATGCGGCTTAAAACCCGGCATATCACAAAAGCATACTCTGAAGAGGAATCGATTTTTATCTCCAAAGGGATTAAAGAGGGTGATACAATCATTACAACAAGGCTTGTTGATCCAATGGAAAATGCACTCGTAAAATTCAGGGAATTGGAATAACTGCCATGGGCAGCCTTGGTGGTCTAAGTCTGCACACAACAAATGATGAAAGTTACACTCCTGGTTTGCCATGACTTTCATATAAAATTGAGGGTGGGGGTCAGGCTTTCGTTGTTCCTGCAATCAGGATATATGGCCGGCGTTAGAACCAAACCCCAAAATTCTAATCCAAAGAAATTAAGGAAAAAATGAAACAGATAATATACGCCTTTGCAAAAAATACAGTTTTTGCCAACATCCTCCTTATTCTAATTTTTCTGGCAGGAGGATTTGCCTGTTTTTCCATGCTCAAGGAGACCTTCCCGCCCATGGATCTGGAAAAAATATCCATAACGGTGCCCTATCCGGGAGCAGATCCTGAAGAGGTTGAAGAGGGTATCAGCCGCAAGATAGAGGAGGCAATTGAGAGCCTTGAGGGAATAGATGAATACACAACAAACTCATCTGAAAATATTGCAACTGTCATAATCGAGGTGGATAAAGGGTATGATACTGGCGACGTTTTAGAGAGTGTAAGGGCCAATGTTGATGCCATCTCAAACTTTCCTGTTGATGCTGAAAATCCGATTATAAAGGAGGTGGTTATGAAGGATACTGTGGTGACCCTTTATCTTTCATCTGATATGCCGGAGAGAAGACTCAAACAATGGGGGGAACGTATAAAGGATAGGATTAAACTGTTACCTGAAGTATCCCAGGTATCAATATCAGGGGTCCGGGAGTATGAGATCTCCATTGAGGTCTCTGAGGCAAAACTCAGGCAGTATAATCTCTCCTTTGCCCAAGTGGCAGATGCTGTTAAAAAGAGCAGTTTAAATCGGGCAGGAGGAACATTACGGGCAAAGGGAGAAGAGATACGCATTAGAACCATGGGCAGAAAATACACTGGAGATGATTTTGCAAAGATCATTGTCCTGGCAAAGCCCACAGGTGAAATTGTTACCCTTGGTCGTGTGGCAGATATTGTGGACGGTTTTGACGAGAATCCTTCAAGGGCATTTATCAACGGCCAAAGGTCTGTTTTGATCACAGTATCTAAAACAGAGGAAGAGGATGCCATTACCATATCAGATGCTGTTCATAAATTTGCAAAAAAAAATGATGCCCTGCTTCCCAGGGGGGTAACTCTAAAAATGCTCTATGACAGAACAGACATGCTCAGGGCAAGAATTGATCTTCTTGTGAAAAACGGAGCTTTTGGGCTCTGCATTGTGTTTATTCTTTTATGGGCATTTTTAAATACAAGGCTCTCTTTATGGGTAGGAATGGGTATTCCCATATCCCTTGCAGGAGCACTTTCCATTTTATGGGCCATTGGCGGTTCCATTAATATGATCTCTCTTTTTGGACTGATTCTGGTTCTTGGTATTGTTGTTGATGACGCCATAGTTGTTGGAGAGTCCATTTATGTCCACAGACAAAACAATAAACCACCCCTTAAAGCTGCTGTTGAAGGAACCATGGAGGTTGCAATGCCTGTTGTTGCAGCAGTTCTGACAAGCGTTGTGGCCTTTATTCCCCTGGCATATGTGGGTGGCACCATGGGAAAATTTATCTCGATCCTGCCTCCTGTTGTTATCTCCTGTCTTGCTGTATCATTAATTGAATGTCTTGTTCTGCTGCCGGCCCATTTAAGCCACCTGCCTGACCCTGCAAAAAATAGTCAGGCAAAGGGGATTTCAGGATTTTTAAAAAAAACACATCTTTTTACAAGTCATGGCATGGAGTGGTTTATTAACACCATCTACACGCCGTTCCTAAGTAAGGCCCTGCGCTGGAGGTATATCTCCCTTTGCATCGCCATAAGTCTGCTTTTAATTATCATGGGAATAATGAAGGGCGGATTAATAAAATTTAATGTATTCCCGGAAATTGATGGATTCATCGTGACATCTTCTGTGGTTTTTCCCAATGGAACGCCTGCATCTATTACTGAAAAGGCTGTACAACAGCTGGAAGAGTCCCTTGCCAGAATGGCTGAGAAAACAAAAACCATATCCCAAAAACCCCTTGTGGAGAAAAAACTATCTTTTATCGGTGGGACATCAAGCAGAAGAGGTTCTTCAACCACAGGCTCCAATGCAGGAATGGTTCAGGCAATACTTCTTGAATCTGAAGAGCGGGGAATTCACTCCAGAAAAATAATGGCTCTATGGGAAAAAGAGACAGGACCCATTCCAGGAGCTGAATCCGTGAGTTTTGAAACCATGGGACCTGGTAAACACGGCTCTCCCCTGGCCTTCTGGATCCAGGGGGAAAATATGGAAAATGTTCTTTTTGCAGCAGATCAGCTCATGGCAAAGTTAAAAAGATTTGACGGTGTTTACCAGGTGGAATCAGATTTTTCCCCAGGGAAAAAAGAGCTGCAACTTACGCTTAAACCCTGGGCAAGAAATTTAGATCTTACCGTTGCCGACCTTGCATCCCAGGTTAATTCAGCTTACTACGGCAATGAGGCTCTGCGGGTTCAGAGGGGAGAAGATGATGTAAGGGTGAAAATTCGCTACACTGCAGAAGAGAGGGGCTCCATGGAGAGCCTTGAAAACATGCGCATTCGTACTCCCATGGGATATGAGGTACCTCTCTCTTCTGTTGCAGATATGATTTTTCAACCGGGATATTCAACAATAACCCGCACCAACGGCATGCGCAGGGTTTCAGTGTCAGCAGGAGTAAACATCAGCAAGGCCAATACAAATGAGATCTTTGATGAACTTACTTCATCCTTTTTTAAGGAACTTGAAGCCCGGTACCCTGATCTTAAAATTGTTCTCCAGGGCGATAAAAAAAGATCCATGGAATCCTTTTCAAGTCTCATGATTGGTTTTCCCCTGGCCCTGGTGGGAATTTTTGCACTTGTGGCAACAATGTTCAGATCCTACCTTCAGCCCTTTATAATCATGTTCACCATCCCCTTTGGAATAATCGGTGCTGTTCTCGGCCATATGGCCATGGATTACAATCTTTCCATCATGAGTGTCTTTGGAATGGTTGCACTTACAGGTGTGGTGGTAAACGATGCCATTGTGCTCATTGAAAAAATAAATGTAAACCTGGCAGAGGGGAATCCTTTTTTTGATTCCATTCTCCAGGGGGGAACCAGACGGTTTCGGGCAATATTTCTCACAACCTTTAGTACAATAGGAGGGCTTGCTCCCATGCTTTTGGAAACAGATCTCCAGGCAAGGTTTCTGATTCCCATGGCCATATCCCTTGCTGCCGGTGTTGCCTTTGCAACGATTCTCACCCTGGTACTGATTCCAAGCCTCTTTGTTATATTGAGTGATTTCAGGCTGGTGTTCCATAAAATCAGGTATGGCTGGTGGCCCAAAAGGGTGGATGTGGAGCCTGCAAAACAGCGCTTTTGAAGTTATTTTTGAAAATTGAAAATTGAAAATTGAAAATTGATAATTCACAATTCATAATTCATAATTGATAATTCACAATTCACAATTCATAAGGAGATGGTATGAAAACAATAGTGAATGCAGTATTGATTTCAATGTTTGTTCTCTGCTCAGGTGGAACTGATGCTTTTGCAAGGGTTATTACACTTGACCAGGCCTTTGATATTGGATTAAAGAACAATCCTTCCATTGAAGCTGCAAAAATAAGGATCAAACAGGCAGAAGAGAGCATTAAAGAAGTAAAAGCATCGTGGTTTCCCTCCATGGAAGCAGTAAGCTCAGTTACAAGAAAAGAGATATCAGACAATTCCCTTGCTGCAGCTCCTGCAGGGACTGACAAAAGTGAGGAGTTGTACAGCACAGGGCTTTCTGCCTCATGGATAGTTTTTGCAGGCTTTGAGAGAAAATATCAATGCATGGCTGCTGAACTTACCAGGAGACAGAGCACTGCATCTTTAGCTGATGCACAAAGGATTCTTGTTGCAGCAATTGCAGATACCTATTTTTCAGCCCAGCTTGCTTTGAAAAACAGGGCAATTGCAAAGGCTGACAAAGAGTTTAATCTTGAGCAGTTAAAAGAAGCTGAAATAAAAAAAGAGGTTGGCACAGGTTCCTTAAGTGATCTCTATAATTTTCAGATCAAGGTAAATACAGCTGATGCCCAGATTGAAGAGGCTGCCTGCCAATATGATATTGCAAGGGCTGCCCTTGCAGCTCTTCTTGGGATAGCTGATCCTTTAAAAAATCTTCCAAAGCCTGCTTTTCTTGCTCCTGAAAACAGCAAAGAGATGGTTATGCCTGATATACAAAAATTTACAAAAACTGCTTTAAACAAGAGACCTGACATAAAAAGCCAGGTTTTTGGAATAAAAAAAGCAGATGCAGAAATTGGGGCGGCAAAAGCAAAATACTGGCCAACCATCAGCCTTAATGGAAATTTAAATGCAGACAGAACATCCAGCAGCAGATTTGAAAACAGTGATATTGCAAGCACTGTTTCCCTGGGTTTTTCATATCCAATTTTCCAGGGAGGAAAAAATCAGGCAGCACTTTATAAAGCCATGGCTGTAAAAACAGAAACAGAAAAAAATTTTGAAACCCTTAAAACAGAAATTACATCCAAAGTAATGCAGGCTGGGTGCAAAGTTATTTCATCCCAAAAGCAGTTAAAAATCCAGAGAAAGAACACTTTGCTTGTAGAAAAGACCAGGAATCTTGTGGAATTTGAATATAAAGCAGGTCAAACATCCCTTGTTCGTTTAAACGAAGCTCAAAAGGAACTTACAACAGCCCGGGGGAGACTGGCCCTTGCCCTGGTCAACTTACGCCAGGCATGGTATCAACTGAAAAGTGCTGCCGGGATCATGCATATTTCAGCGTTTTAATTTTTGGAAGATTCCTTAAGTTCATACATCAGCCCCCTGAGAAGGCACCACACCAGCAGGAGCATGATCACCACCAGGGGAAGGGCTGCGGCGATGGACATCCGCTGGAGGGATTCCAGCCCCCCGGACATGAGAAGGATCAGTGCCGTGGCCGACACCGTCAGGCCCCATACAATTTTTTTCCCTGCCGGGGGATTCCGGCTGCCCCCGGAGGTCATCATGGCAAGGACATAGGTTGCCGAATCGGCAGAGGTGACAAAAAAGACGATGAGCAGGAGAACGGCTACAAAGGAGAGCAGACTGCCCATGGGATAGTGGGAAAAGAGAACGAACAGAGCCGTGCTGACATTGTTTGACACAGCAGCGGTGATATTTACCCCCTGGTTGATCTGAAGGTTCAGTGCGGCACCGCCAAAAACGGAAAACCACAAAAAGGTAAGCAGAGCGGGTACCATGAGGGCCCCTGAAATGAACTCCCGTATGGTTCTGCCCCTGGAGATGCTGGCCACGAAAAGCCCCACAAAGGGGGCCCAGGCGATCCACCAGGCCCAGTAGAACAACGTCCAGTTCTTGGTCCATTCATACCCCTGGAAGGGATTTGAGGTCAGGCTCATGGAGAGAAGCGAGGAGAAGTAGTCTCCGAGGGTTGATGTGAAAACGTTGAAAATGTACGCTGTGGGACCGGCAACCAGCATAAACACCAAAAGAACAAAGGCGATCATGATATTGGTCTTGCTCAGCAGCTGTATCCCCTTGTCAAGGCCCGTCATACTCGATATCATAAACATCACGGTAACGCAGCAGACAACAATGACCGTAACAAAAAACGAGTCCGGGATGCCAAAGACAAAGGCCAGCCCGCTGGTTATCTGCAGAGCACCCAGGCCAAGGGAGGTGGCAATGCCGAACACCGTTGCAAAAACGGCAAGAATATCGATGGTCAGGCCGACAACGCCGTATATCTTCTCCCCCAGGAGAGGGTAGAAGCAGCTGGAGATCAGGGGAGGCATTCCCCGGCGGAAGGAAAAATAGGCAATGGAGAGGCTCATAACTATATAGACGGCCCAGGGGTGCAGCCCCCAGTGGAAAAAACATCGGCTCATGGCAAACTTTGCCGCCTCCCCGGAGAACCCCTCGATGTACCCGGGGGGGGACATATAATGGGAGACGGGTTCGGCAACCCCCCAGAAGATCAGACCAATGCCCATACCTGCGGCAAAGAGCATGCTGAACCAGCCGAAATAGCTGTACTGGGGTTTTTCAAAATCCCGTCCGAGCTTGATCGCACCGTATCTGCTAAAGGCCAGGGCAATGCTGAAGACCAGAAAGACAAAGGTGGACAGCAGATAAAACCACCCGAAGGTGGTGATGATCCACTGGTGGAGGGCAGACGAGGCTCTTGTCAGAAACACCGGATCATGGATGCCAAAGCCCACAAGGAGCAGGACAATACCCAGGGAGACGATAAAAACACTGTTCTTCTTAACCATGGCAGACCTCATCTTCTCGCCGTTGGGAAAGGGCGGTGCCGGGGAAGCCCTCGTAGATAGAGGGGACGATCAGCACCGGGCAGGAGGATTTGTGGGAAAGGGACTCGGCAGTGGAGCCGATCATTTTTTCAAGGGCATTGGCACGGTCCGACTTGCCGGCAATAATGAAATCGACACTGGATGATCGAGACTGGGAGACAATGGCCCTGGTGATGGAAACGGCCACAGCCTCTTTTTTATCAATGCGGGCAAAAGTGCCGCGGCACTGCTGTTCAAGCTCTGTAAGCCTGGCATAGGCCATTTCAACCCTTTTTGCCTCAGCTACGGGGTCGGGGGCCCGCTCTCCTGCGTGGAATAGCAGCAGCTCGTCTGCCTTGAGATTTTTGTGCTTGAGATAGCCGAGTATTTTTATGTCGGTATCGGAAAGGCCTGTGGCGTACATCACCGTTTGAATCCCCCTGGTTTTCTGAAACGAAAAGGGACGTTTATACACAAAAACCGGCAGGTTTGACAACCGTATCACATCGGTGACAACATCCCCGAGAAGAGCCCGCTTCAGAGGGCTTTTTCGTTTATAAACAAAACAGACAAAATCGGTTCCGCTCTCGCTGGCGTATTGGACAATCTGGTCCGCAACGGCACCGCTGCGCTGGACAAAATCGGTTTCAAAGCCAAGGTCTGAAAACAAGCCTTTCACTTCCTCAAAAAAGCCAGTGTTTTTCTCTTTTTTTTTCGATCCCACCCAGAGAAGAGAAATGGTCTTTGTGTTAAATATCTTCAAAAAATCGGCCATATCGGCAAGTCTGGCTGTGGACTCATTGCCCTTCACGGGAAACAGAACATTTTTCAGCATCATTGTCTCTCCATTTATTCAGCCCATTGTTACTTAGGGATCTTCCAAAAAATAATCCACGCATCTTGCTTGTCTTTTTGCACCAGTCCCCCACATTTTTTCAGAAGAATAATTATTTGAAAGATACTGCATTGTCAAGAAAAAATATTGACTTGCCGGGGAAAGCCAGGTTATAAATAACTAACTCAACTTTCTGAATTGTTCATATTAAGGCTTGGACACTGCGTGGGCTCAGGCTTGCGTTATTGCAATTATCTTGACTTTTTGGTTAATTATCTTCAAGGTTTGATAATCCCACAAATAACAAAAGCCTGACCCCGATATGGTATTGACTCTTTGACCGGTCAAATCAAGGTCAGAAAGTTGAGTAATTAACGTATATCTTGATTTTATTTAAAGGGGCAGATATGGATTTAAAAAAAATGGCATCAAATTTAGGTATTGGGGATGATGATTTTTTAGAACTTACAGAACTTCTGGTTAACGTTTCCCTTACTGATCTTTCAAAAATTCAAGCAGGACTTGAAGCCGACAATGCAGATCAGGTTGCCACGGCAGCTCATTCCATTAAAGGAGCTGCAGGAAATCTTGGATTTATCAAATTATCTGAGATTGCACTTTATGTGGAAAAATCTGCACGTGCCGGCTCTCTTAAAGGTCTTGAAGATAAACAAGAGGGTATAAAACTTGAGCTTGACACCATAAGCAGCACCATTGGATAGATTAACCCCAACTCATTAACTCAACTTTCTGGATTGTGCATGTCAAGGCCTGGACGTTGCGTGGGGTCAGGCTTTCGTTGTTCTCCGTTGTTCCTGCAATCAGGATGTATGGCCGACGTTAGAACCAAACCCCGAATTCCAATGTAAATATTCGTCCCCAGGCCCAAAGGTCTGGTTTTTCCTGGAGGTCTCCTTATAAAAATGAGTAATAATATAACAACCAAACATAAATTCACTGTTTTAGCTGTTGACGACAACCTTCTTAATCTGAAAATAATTGAAAAAGTACTTTCCAAAGAAGGGTATTATGTTTTAACTGCCGACAGCGGGCCAAAAGGCAGGGAGCTTGCCGGGAATTACAAGCCCGACATGATACTTCTTGATATTGAGATGCCTGGAGAAAATGGATTTAAGGTTATAAAGCTTTTAAAGGAGAATCCTGTTACGGGCACAATACCTGTAATTTTTCTAACCGGTGTAAGTGAGGTAAATTCAAAACTCAAGGGCTTTGATCTTGGAGCAGTTGATTATATTACCAAACCTTTTCACCCGTTAGAAGTGCTTGCCAGGGTTCGTATTCATTTAAAACTCTCCATTGCAACCAATTCTCTTATTGCTGACCAGACACGGAAACTCAAACAGATTACTGAAGCCCAGACATCCATGCTCCCACTTCCAGAGAATTATCCTAAAGCACATTTTGGAGTCTATTATAAGGCACTTGAGGAGGCAGGTGGTGATTTTTACGACATTCTGACAATTTCAGATGATATTACAGGTTATTTTGTTGCTGATTTTTCCGGCCATGATATCAAGACCAGTTATATGACAGCTTCTGTAAAGGCTCTTCTCGCCCAAAACTGTACACCTGTTTATTCTCCGGCTGAAAGTATAAAAATGATAAATGATGTACTTGCGGAAATTCTGCCCAATGGAAAATATCTTACAGCCTGCTATGCACGTCTTAACAGAAGTACCGGCAGGCTGATTATAATCAACGCAGGGCACCCTCCTGTGATACATGTTCCTCTCAATGGAGAGCCGGTATTGATAAAGAGTGATGGTGATGTTTTAGGCATCTTCAAGGATGCCCAGTTTGGAAGGCACCATATAGCTGTCTCTCCTGGAGACAGATTTTTTATATATACTGACGGCCTGATTGAATCTGCTGAAAATAAGATTACCTGGGCAAAAGGTGCTGACACTCTTTTACCTGTATTTAAAGATCTGCATAATATAAATATTAAGGAAGCTCCATTACACCTGATCAAAAAAATGTTTGGGGCAAACGCCATTCCTGAAGATGATATTGTAATACTTTGCGTGGAGGTATGATACATGTCTTTTCCTGATATTTTCGATGTTTCAAAAACTGAGAAAACAATGTCAGTAATTTTTAATTCAACAATGAAAAATGTTGACCAGGTATGTATTAAAACCATGAGATTTCTTTCAGATAAAACTCATGGTATCAAAGGCCATTTTTTTGCAATACATCTTGTGCTGCGTGAGGGACTTACCAATGCTGTGAAACACGGCAATAAAGGTGATCCAGCAAAAGTGATCAAATATTTAATAAAAATCGATTCCCAGGAAACAATCCATATGGAGATAGAGGATCAGGGAAAAGGATTTGACTGGAGAAAAATAGAGGAGAAATCCCCTGATGATACAGATGAGCATGGAAGAGGACTTATGATAATGAAACAATACTTTTCAAGTTACCAATACAATGAAAAAGGTAACAGACTGATTCTTAAAAAAGATATACTTTCCTAATATTCTCCTAACACAACCAATGTAAATTTATAATACTTTCCTAATATTCTCCTAACACAACCAATGTAAATTTATAATCACAATAGATATGAACATCCCAAATTCTGGTTTGTCCATATCTTGCGTTGTCTTTGCACTTGAAATACAGGAATATGGCTGTGTGCCAGGTTCCTGCATCGACAGCAAAACAGTCTGTAACCGGATTCTATAACCGGCACGGCCGGAGCGTGGTTATTCTCATCGGCCACAACAAAAAATGAAAGTCAATTGTTTTAAATAGTTACAAAGACTTTCATATAAAATTTAAGGAGAAAAAAATGAAAAAATTTATTAAAATGTTTGTTTTTGCGATGTGTACTGCTTTAATCA
>JAYEHB010000012.1:0-2811 GCA_034659375.1 Thermodesulfobacteriota bacterium | reverse complement strand
CTACTGACAGCTCTCAATTAACTGATGAACAATTTTTATGTTCAAGGTGTGGCTATATTGCTGATACCAATAAACTTTTATGTAAGCACTGTAGTAAAAATGAAAAACGATTTTCAAGGGAGTGGATTTCTGTCCGGCAGGTTAAACCTTCAAATGGTTATATAGTAAAGGTATGTCCTGCATGCGGTGGACAAAAGCATGTGGGCGGGTCAATTATCAGACCGTTTTCTCCTGGTGATGATGCGGCAGGGACTGTTCTTGCTCATTCTCTAATGACAGAGATTCCTGAAACTTCTGAAACCCAGATATTGGCTGTCAAAGAGTCGAATAAACCAAAAAGTCGATTTACATCAAGAACAAAGACAAAAACTTTTTTAAAAACTGCCGGAAAAAAAAGACTGTTAGCTTTTAGTGATTCAAGGCAGGATGCTGCTTATTTTGCAACATTTCTTGATAGAACAGCTAATCATATTCTTCACAGACAATTTATAATTCAGGCAGCTAAAAAACTTTTAAAAGATAATCCTGGTATTGATGTTTTTGGCCCTGCAGATTTGAAAAATCCATTAATTGAAATAGCACAAAAAAACGGACTTTTTGATATCAGTTTTACTGAACTTGAAAAAAGTAATGAAGTATTTAAATGGATAAATTCGGAATTAATAGGAATTCAAAAGCGCAATGGATTGGAAGGAGTTGGCCTTTTAACCTGGGATTTGAAATATCGAAATCAGTTGATTGAATTTTTAAAAAAACATGACGAAGGAATATTTGAAGATTATAAATTACATGCTGAAGAATTTATAAAACTTTTAGAAATTATTTTATCAGAATTAAGAAAACAAAATGTATTACAAGCATTACCCAATGTAGATATTAGAGATAGCTATTTCTGGCCAAGAAACAGACCTTATTCCATCCGTGAAACCAGTGTTAATCCAGCTCTTTCAATTTCTGCATGGACTCCACAATCTGCAAGGAAAAATATCCGCAGTGACTATATTCAAAAACTTTATAAAAAATTAGACGTAAAAATTGATAATGAGTTTGTGAAAAAACTTTTGAGTGATTTATGGGACCTAACCAATGAGTTTGAAGATGGTATTATCTGGGAAGAAATTCCATCTGTTAATACATTGTGGGGGGGGAGAGGTAATGACGGAACGGTATGGCAGCTAAAAAATAATTCATGGGTAGGAAGGCTTCATAGTAATAAAATTTATAAATGTAATTTATGCGGAAATTACAGCAGCTTAAGTTTAAAGCATATCTGTCCGGTTTATAATTGTTCCGGTGAATTGACTAAAATTATTCCTGAACATGAATTTAAAGATAATCATTATCGTAATACCTATGAAGGTGCATCTGTACCGATATCCGTTTTAGAACATACTGCTCAACTGACAAATCAGGAAGGAGCAGAGCGTCAGCGTAATTTTACAAATGATAAAAATAATTTAAATATATTATCCTGCTCTACAACTTTTGAACTGGGTGTAGATGTTGGAGAGCTTCACGCAGTGTTTCTAAGAAATGTGCCGCCAACAGTATCTAATTATATTCAACGTTCAGGCCGGGCTGGCAGGCGCTTAAGTGCTGCAGCTTTTGTTTTGACCTTTTGTAGAACCAGACCACATGATCTTGGATATTTTGATATGGTTAACAAGCTTATTGCCGGAAAGATAAAGCCATCATTAGTTACTATCGATAACAGTCGAATTGCTCGTCGTCATTTACATGCGGTTGTTTTATCTCATTTCTGGAGACATAACTATCCAAGGCTTTTCAACGGGCCGGAAAATAAAAAAAAAGGTATTGTTAAATGGATGTTTTTTGAAACAGATAAAACAGTTTCCCAGCTTGTTTATGATTGGCTTGCACAAAAGCCAGAAGAATTAATTGAGGAACTAATAAGAATTTTTCCAGAAGAAATATTTAATAAAATTGGGCTGGATAATTGGGGGTGGGTCTCTAAATTAATTGATTTTTCAAAAAACGAAGATAGTGTATGGGAAGGTTCGTTAGGTCTTGCACAATCGGAATTAACAAATGAATATAACGAATACGAAAAACTTGGAAAAGAAACTCCAAGGCTTTTTAATTATGCTGCTTCTCAGCAAAAAAGAATAACAGAACGGCAATCTCTTGGCTTTTTAGCATCAAGAAATGTATTGCCAAAATATGGTTTCCCGGTTGATGTTGTTTCTTTAAAAATTCAAAGCAAAGATAATTGGGCTCAACGCATTGAACTTGATCGTGATTTAAAACTTGCATTAGGTGAATATGCACCGGGTTGTACGCTTGTTGCAAATGGAAAAGTAATAAAAAGTTACGCCCTTGAAAAAATTGCTGGACGTCAGTGGCCGGAATATCAATTTATAATATGTAAAGAGTGTGGGAGATTTTATCGTACTTCAACCTCCCATGGCGATAAAATTGAAATTTGTGATTGTGGAAATTCTTTATTAGAAAAGAGTAATACCTTGCTGGAAGGGAATTTTATTATACCATATCTTGGATTCAGAACTAAAATTGATGAGGATGGGCAAGATCCTGTTGAAATAAGGCCACAGAGAACATTCCCAACACGTGTTTACTTTTCCCATTACGAAACAACTTTCATGAATAAATTTATTCATGAAGGAGATCCTGATCCACTTTCAGGTTATAGAATTAAAAAAAGATATTCACGTGATGGAACGTTGGCTGTTTTAAATCCAGGACGTTCAAATAGAGGTTTTTGGGTATGTCCTTCATGTGGGTTTGGTGATTCAGTTGCTGAAGGGCAACCTAAAAAGCATAAAACTCCAT
>JAYEHB010000011.1:0-2814 GCA_034659375.1 Thermodesulfobacteriota bacterium | reverse complement strand
AATATGGCATGCAGAATATTTCCAGTGACCGCCGGGTCCAGGCAATTATCATTGGTTATATGTTTGCAGCTTTTATTGAAGGAGCTGCCGGATTTGGAACACCAGCTGCCCTGGCCGCACCGTTGCTCTTAAGTTTAGGCTTTCCTCCCCTGGCAGCAGCTGTTATCTGCCTTGTGTTTAATTCATTTCCGGTTACATTTGGTGCCGTTGGAACCCCGGTTGTCCTGGGACTTAAATATTTAAACGGAATGGTAGACAAGGCCGTAAGCGCAAATATACCTGGTCTTAATTTTACCAGCATGGATGAATTTAATGCCGTTATCGGCCAATGGGCAACTGTACTTCACCTTGCAATGATTTTTATCCTGCCAATTTTCATGCTGGGGTTTATCACCCGCTATTTTGGACCAAAACGTTCATGGTCCGACGGATTTAAAGCCTGGAAATTTTGTCTGTTTGCAGCTATGTCCTTCAGTATCCCCTATTTCTTATTTGCCTGGACAGTGGGCCCGGAATTCCCCTCATTAATTGGCGGACTTGTGGGCTTGGGCATTGTGGTAGCCGGTGCTAAAAAAGGGTTTTTCGTGCCAAAAGAATCATGGGATTTCGGCCCGGTAAGCAATTGGGATCCTGAATGGACAGGTGAAATTCAAGGCAATGACAGCTGTAATTTCAAACCCCACATGAGCCAGTTTAAAGCATGGCTACCCTACATTTTTATTGGTTTAATTTTAATTATTACCCGTATTCCCGAACTCGGCTTAAAAGGATTTTTAGCTGCTCAAAGCATCTCTTTTAACCATATTCTCGGATATGAGAGTGTTAACGGTGCGATTAAATATCTCTATCTGCCTGGAACCATTCCTTTTATATTAGTAGCTCTTATCACTGTTGGACTGCATAATATGAAAGGCGACAATGTTAAAAAAGCCTGGGGAGAAGCTGTGGCCAAAATGAAAAACCCCACCATTGCCTTATTATTTGCAGTGGCTCTGGTATCTATATTCAGGGGTTCCGGCATCAGCGACATTGCATTAAACCCCAAAAATTATCAATCTATGCCCCTGGCAATGGCAATAGCTGTCGCAGGACTGGCTGGAAATGCCTGGCCCATGTTTGCCTCTTTTGTAGGCGGATTAGGCTCTTTTATCACAGGATCAAACACAGTGTCTGATCTTTTGTTTGCAGAATTTCAATGGGGCATGGCTGAAACACTTAACATACCCCATCAAATTATTGTGGCAGCCCAGGCAGTTGGCGGTGCAATGGGAAACATGGTCTGTATTCATAATATAGTGGCTGTGTGTGCTGTGGTGGGCCTGTCCGGCAAGGAAGGTGTTATTTTAAAACGCACTGTATGGCCTTTTTTACTCTATGGTTTGGTAGTTGGAATTGTTGCCAGCCTGATGACGTTTGTTTTTTACCCCACTCTTTTTTAAATTTTTAACAGCTTGCAACAACCATATCACCAAGAGTACATCCTGCAAGATCTGCAACAATGGTGCATTTTGCCTTAAACAGAAAAAATATTCTTTTGTCATCATGGGGCAGGGTCTCATAATTACCCTGCCCTTTTGATATAATAAGATCAGAATTTTCAAATGCTTTGTTAAACTCTTTAGAACACTCTTTAAGAACAGTTCCAGGTATGTCTGTTCCATTATCAATAACTTTAACCATATCAGATATTCCTGTATAAACCGCATCCTCCATGGTTGCATCATTGAGAATGGGAGCTCCTCTCACAGCAAAGGTGATTTTCTCAAGACCAATTATTTCCAGGGCAAGACGATCAAAAACTATCTCCCCTGTGTTATCAGCTATCCACAAAATATTTTTACTCTCTTTTAAAACCTCCTGCAAATATTTCATATCGCCATAGACCTCACTGCTCAAAGCATGGTCAATGGTTGCGAGAACCTTTGATTCACCAATACTTGATGAAACTCCAAAATCAATAATATTCCCTGCAATGGCAAGGCAAAGGGCTGTTTCCAACGGAGAGGATGAATCCTCTACTTTTTTTTGAAGATCAGGATAGATATTAAGTGCAAAATCATTGTACTTTTTTTTTACACCTTTATATGGATCATTATTGCCGGTTATATTTTTAATTATCTCCTGCATATATCTTGCCATTACAGGAGGAGACTGACAAAAATCAATCTCAGCCAATTTTTTTAAAGCCAGTTTTAAAATCTTTTGATGAACTCTTTCATCAGATGTGGCAAATCTTGCAGCTTCAAGGGACTGACGTACAATGCACGGTACGCAATCATTATACATTCTCATAAACTTTCCTTTTATCTTTTTGGTCATTTGACCATTATTTTTCTTGACAAGCTATATTAACATGTTTATCATTTTAGTCAAATGATCAAATAAAAAAATAAAGGAGAGTCCATGCCAAGACCCAAACGACCACGATGCATTTCATCCCGTCCGGGCATAAAAAGCTTTGTACCAGAGGGTTCGCCTGAGACAGGAGAGGTAATACTCTCGTTTGAAGAATTTGAAGCCATCAGACTGATAGATCATGAAGGTTTTGATCAAACCGGAGCAGCAGCCATAATGAATGTATCAAGGCAGACTTTTGGAAGAATACTCAGGGAGGCAAGATACAATTTATCCCATGCCCTGATGACATCCAAAAGACTCGTGGTCCAGGGCGGATGTTATGAAATGCGAAGAAACGGCAGGGGCAGAAGAAGACATGGACAAAAAAAAATATAGTAAGGGATCTGGAAGAAAATAATATACGTATATTGTGCAGGCCAATTTGTATGATCGGATTATTCGTCTTCAAGGTGCGGT
>JAYEHB010000010.1:0-2817 GCA_034659375.1 Thermodesulfobacteriota bacterium | reverse complement strand
AAGTTACCATCAAAAAGCCTGTTGTATTGATGAACCGTTTTTCTGATATTGCCCTTTTTGTTGGTTAAACCCTTCACAGCGATTTCAGGTAATATCTGTTCAACTATTTTGCTAATCTGTCGAATTTTCTTTTTCAACTGGTTGTCGTTTTCACCTTCATTTCGAAATACAACCAGATCAATATCCTCTGAAAATCTTTGAATGAGATGATGACACTTTGAAAGACAAGTTCCTCCTTTGAAGACGATTTGATCTGCCATATCTGAATGGAATATTTTATTTAGCACCAGAGTGACCCAATAATCTTTTTCAATATAGATTTCTGGAATACAAAACCGCTGGGAGGCCGCTAAAACTGCATCCTTAAAAAGAACTTTGTTTTGGTGCAATTTCATTATTTTATATTCCATTTCTCTGCTGTTGACAGCAAATCAGGTATTATTCCCAATTTATATTCCGTCAACGGATTCAAGCTTTGTTTTAAATAGTCCAGGTCCAAATCCATGTTAATTTTTTCCAGTAATGCCCCTAAAAATGCCCGGGTACGGGGTGGATATCCGTCTGCATATTGAAGAAGCCGTAAGAGTTCCTTCTTCTTTAGTGATGTGATAGCAGTAATCAATATTTTTATTGCAGTCTTTCTATCCAGATCTGGTATCTGTTTAAAATCTTTTAGTGCATCAAGAATTTCTAATAGGTGGTAATTCATATTTGTAACGTCAATATAACTTTTGACCCGCCTGACATTTATATTCCCGATCTGGGTACGAATTTCTTTGACCTTGCTTGCGACCTTTATGTCTTTGGGGACTTGAGAGGTCAACCCCATCCTATTATATAATGCTGTGCCTGTTATATAGGCAATCCTATTATTCTCTGTAAATAGATAAGGACGAAGCAGATCATCTTCTCCTGGTTCCAATTCACCAAATACTGTTTTCCTGGGTTTATAAAAAACGCCGGTTGATATCCGTTTGATTGTTTTTTCTGCGATCAGCCTTTCTATTGTTTTGGTGGCGGCACCATACTCATTCTTTGCGATGTCAAGTTCTCGATATTTGAAGGTTGTACCAGCTGGCAACTTATTTATAGTTTCTTTTATTTTTTTTGATGTTTTCATATTTTTATCCGAAATAATTTGACTGAAAAGATAGGATGTCAATATCATTTTGTCAAGTATTTTCCGGAAAATACTTGATAAAACGGGTCTTCTATAACCAGCAGCACGGCAGCAATATATGTTAAACAGCGTTGCCTTTTGACCCCTTTCCGCAAAAACATGCAGCTCTCAATGTTTATTTTTTAAAATCATGTTTTTATTCACAGCACCTATAAACAGTATCTTTTAATAAAATTTAACTTTTTGAAGAAGGGTCAATTTTGCGGGTTCTGACATTCCATATTTCATTAAGCCTGCAAGAGATAAAAAACCAACTTGTGGATCTGTATTTGAAATGTCATTTTTAACTCTCGTCCTACTGTGTTATCGGTCGATGTATGAAATAACATCCTATCAGCATATACCGGTCCCATGTTGCTAAAATCTTTTTCCAGTTGATCAAGAAAGGAAGTCATTTCCTCTAATTGCTCTTGGCTGAATTGAACATCAATCATTTTAAAGTTATCAACTACGACCAATCCAATTTATCAAAAGATACGATTACTTTTTCTAACTTTTTTTCTTGAGCAATTTGTTGTAAGTACTCTTTTAAGGTCGGATGTTTTTTTTTGAAAAAAGTGTCCACAGGAAGTGTTTTTGAGATACGGTCAACACGAAAATCGCGATATTCATTTCGAAGTTTGCAAAAAGCAATCAAGTGCCAGTGGTTTGAATAGTAACAGATACCTATTGATTCAACTTGTCTTCTTGTGCTTTGATCACTATATCCGGCAAAATAATTAATAGATAAGACTTGTTTGTCAGTGATGCATTGTAAAATGGTTTGCAGAATTTTAGCTTGAGGTTTTTTATATCTGTTTTTTGAGTGTATGACCTCAATATGCTTATCAAGGTCTTCTAATAAATCCTTTTCTGCATGTCTTAAAACCGCTTTTATTTTAAACATTGCTGATTTATAGAATCTTTCGGTAGAATCATCGCACATTTTTTCAATAAACTTTTCAGCAGTCAGGAATGCAGTTGCTTCATCTTTGGTAAACATTATTGGTGGTAATTTGTAACCATTCATAATTGAATATCCAATACCTGCTTCACTTAATATTGGAATACCTGCTTCTTCCAGTGTCCTGATATCCCGATAAACAGTCCGCAAACTGATAGTATGGTTATCCCAAGCCATCCAGTTGGTTCATTCTGAGATACCCGATGATATGATCAACCATTTGGTCTGGCTATATTGGTGTCGCAAGTTTTGTCATGAGTTTGTCACAAGTTTCTGTCATAAGATATCACAAGTTTAAACCCATAAAAGATATACAGTTTCGCCTTTCCATAAGCGTTCAGCCTGATCCAGGGTCAACTGCGTCCCTTCGATGTGGGTTGTATGATGGACCTCTTTAATCAGGGCTTGATTTCCCATATCCTTTACCCAGTCATCGGATAGCCTTGCCGCTTCCAGAAAACCCAGTGCTCGTTCAATCTGGGTGATGGCAGATGCCATGCGGTTGGTGATTGTAAATTTTGGATTAAATATTACCATGGGTATATCTATAGCATATGCCTAACCTGGAATAGTACGGTTTTTCTGGGGAGTTGACTCTGATGTCTGAATTTTAGCCACCTTTTATATTTAGGTTAAATTTTATAATTCAACCATAAACGATAGGTCGCTTATTGTCCAGTCAAAAGGTCACTCC
>JAYEHB010000009.1:8679-12076 GCA_034659375.1 Thermodesulfobacteriota bacterium | reverse complement strand
ACCGGCACGGCCGGAGCGTGGTATTTGCATCGGCCACAACAAAGGATGAAAGTCCATGATTACAGTCGTTTGGATGGAGTTTCATATAACTGCCATGGGCAGCCCTGGTGGTCTAAGTCTGCACACAACAAATGATGAAAGTTACACTCCTGGTTTGCCAGGACTTTCATATAAAAGAGAGGGCGAAAAATTCATACCAGGTAATATGACTCTATTTACAAAATTAAAAAAATTCAAGACCCTTTTGATTGATGATGATGAATGGATAAGAGATTCCATGTCCATCTTTTTTAAAAGCGAAGGGTGTACTATTCTAACTCTTGAAACAGCTGAGGAAGCCATCAGTTTGCTGGAGAAGGAAAAGTATGATATTTTAATTGTTGATTATATGCTTCCTGGTATGAATGGTATTGAGTTTTTTAAAAAAATCAGCAGAACAGGTAGTGATCCAGTTTTTAAACACTCCAATAAAAGACCCGTTAAAATCCTGATAACAGCCCATGGAGAAAAGGAGATTGCCAGTAAAGCAAAACAGGCTGGAATTCATGATCTCATACAAAAGCCCTTTACTCCTGAATCCATTGAAAATTCTCTCAAAAAATTCATATAAACCGGCATGACCGGAGCATGGTCATTGCATCGGCCACAACAAAATTAAAAAGTCTATCATTGCAGTCGTTTGGACGGACTTTCATATAAACCGGCATACCCTAAAGGGCAGAAACTGGCCGGAGCATGGTATATTCGCCCCGGCCACATCTGGAAAACTGCATCATAACCACCACAGAACTAATCGATTCTACTCCTGATCAAACACCCTTCCTGGAAAACGGAGCAGCTGCTGAACATTTGCCTTGCGGATTTTGTCGTCCTGATCAGATTTTTTCATGTAAGCCTGGGCAATTTTTTCACACAACTCTTCAAATTTTGCCGGTTTAAGAATATAGTCAAAAGCTCCAAGTCTCATCCCCTCCACACTGGATTCAACAGAACCATGACCGGTGAGCAGTATTACTTCTGACAAAGGCCGTTCTTTTTTGATCTCCTTTAGTGCTTCAAGCCCATCCATGCCTCCTGGCATCTTTATATCAAGGAGGATAACATCAAAATATTTTTCCTTAATTTTTACCAGGGCATCTTCTCCGCTGGATACTCCCACAGCATCAAGTTGTTTTTTTCCCAATCTTTTAACAATTGTTTCAAGAAAATCCATTTCATCATCAACCACCAGAACTTTTATTTCCATAATAATCTCCATTTATTGTATGGGTTTAGCCAAAAAATCCCAAAGATCTTGAGGCTGTAAATTTACTTTAATTAAAAAAACTAACGACCTGTTGAACCTTCTTCTTTCACGACAGAACGGCTGAAGGGCAGGATAATAGTAAACATAGTCCCTTTATTTTTTTCACTTTTTACAGAGATATTTCCACCTAATTGTACAATTATTTTATATGTGATGGAAAGTCCAAGGCCTGTGCCCTCACCTTTCTCCTTTGTGGTAAAAAAAGGATCAAAAATCTTATTTACAAGGTTTTCAGGAATGCCTTGACCAGTATCCTTAATCGTAACAACCAGTTTGCCATCTTGTTTATATGTTTTAACATATATTATACCCTGCTTGTCAATGGCATCAATGGCATTATTGATAATATTTAAAAAAACCTGCTGCAGTTGCGATCTGTCACTTTTAATTGCAGGAATGGAGTCATCATACTCTGTCTCTATCTTAACATTATTAATTTCAGCATGGTGATTGAGAAAATCCATGGTCTGGTTTAACACTTCATTAATATTAATTCTTTCAGTGGCAGGTTCCATGGTGCGGGCAAAACCAAGCATATTGTGTGTTACCTTGCCTGCACGTTCAACATGCTCTTCAATTTTCTGCAGCGCTTCACTGTATTCCTGATAATTTTCACTCTGCTTAAACTCTTCTTCGTCCAGGAGATCCTTCATCCATCCAGCTTTATTAGAAATTATTCCAAGGGGATTATTTATCTCATGGGCAACCCCTGCTGCCATCTTACCTAAAGCCGCCATCTTATCTGTCTGGATAAGCTGGGCATGCATTTCATCAAATTTTTGATCCCGCTCCTGGAGTTTACCCACACTAAATCCTGTTGTTACGATTGTGATGACAACAATAGCCAGAATAGCCATGAACAATATCATAATATTTTCTGTTTTCATGCTTGAAAAAGAGAAAATATTTTCATTAGACTTTTGACTTACAACAAGAAGCCACTGGCTGTTCTTGAGCCACATACCGGCACAGATAATGCTGCTTTCATACACATCTTCTTTATTTACAATGGTAAGACCTGAACCAAATTTTGCAGTATTAATTCCTGAATTCCCAAGGATATCTTTTTTATGAAATCTGGATGGCGACTGATAGATACCTGCCTGATTAATAATAAAAGCATCTCCTGTTTTACCAGTCTGGGCAGTTGATACAATTTTGGCAAATATTTCAGGATCTATTGTTGCCCTTAAAATCCAGTTCACCTCCTGATCTCTTGCTTTAACAGCTATGATAAGATGGGGTATTTCCCTGTATCCCATATAAACATCACTGATGTAGACTCCCTTTATCATAACCTGATCAAACCATGCCTGCTCTTTATAATTAAGACCTTGTAATTTGTATGGTCCCACATAGGCAAGATGCTCTCCATGACTGTCAATCACACCAAGGTCAATAAGCCCCCCACCTGTTTGTCTATTGATGTTGTCAAAAAGCTCTCTTAAATGATTTTTGTTATTATAATAGGCGAGAGAGCATGCTTTGGCTATTGTAGAGAGGATTACCTGCCTCTCTTCCAGAAAAAGCTCCAGACTCTGAGCACTGGCTTTGACCCTGGAGACAAGATGCTGTTCATTCATCTGATGATATACTTTGGCAAATCCATAGTAAATGGTATAACCAAGGAGAGTTAAAGGCACAAATGAAATCAGCAGAGTAATAATCACCATCTTTCGTTTGAATGCTCTGTACATAGGTTTACTCATGTTTCTAAAAATCCTCCTGGATTTTTACAGAAAATTAGAATACAACCAAAAACCAATTTTGGTATTCCCTGTAAACTCTCAGTTTTTCCGCCATAAGTACCTAAGCAAAATTAATCCGGTGTTTTTCTTTAGACAATTTTATGGGATTATTTTTGCTTGGGTACTTAAGCCTTCAGGGTCGAAGATGCGAAGTGATAATTTACTTTGACTCCGCATCCTGGACCAACTGAAAACTCTATTCTATACTTACACTAGGGCAGGCCAGCTTATGAATGTCCAGTATCCCACCAATACCCATAGATACATAGTTATCATACATATTATCCAGAAAGGGACACCAAATTTAACAAAATCCATGACATCAAGCATACGTTCCCCTGTT
>JAYEHB010000009.1:0-8579 GCA_034659375.1 Thermodesulfobacteriota bacterium | reverse complement strand
GGCAGGCCAGCTTATGAATGTCCAGTATCCCACCAATACCCATAGATACATAGTTATCATACATATTATCCAGAAAGGGACACCAAATTTAACAAAATCCATGACATCAAGCATACGTTCCCCTGTTTCAGGATCTTTGCCAAGGCCAAAGGCAATAGCGTTATTTGGAGTTCCAACAACCAGGCAATGGGCAAATGATGATGAAAATGCACATGCAAGACCAACCTTCCATATATGAACGTCGGTAAGGGTGGCCATGGGAAGAACAACAGGTCCAAGGGCAGATACAGTTGCACCGTCACTCATCAGGTTAGTCAGAGTTCCTGTCATAAGAGCTACTCCCATGGGTAATCCTGTTCCGTGGGTCAAAAAGTCCGGCATAATCTCCACAAATCCCCTGGCAAGCCATAAAGCTCCTCCTGTAAATTTAAGACCTGCTCCCATGGCACATGCAGCAGCATAGAGTCCCACAACATCAAAGGGTACGTCTTGTTGAATATCATCCCATGTCAGAATACGTGACAACATCATTGCAAAGACAGCCATTAGAGTAGGCCCGCCAAGTCCGAAAAGTTTACTTGTGGTTATCCACATAATAATCGTGACCACCAGAATCACCGCCATTATGGCTTCCTTTCCTCCAAATTTTGGAAGTTTTGCAGCTTCCTGCTTAATAATAACACTTGGATTCATATCTGGTACTTTAAATTTTGGTTTTAATACAATATACAGATAAATACCGCCTATAAAAGCCATTACCGGAACAAAGGGAAGCCCTGTAACCATCCACTGGGTAAAAGAGATCGGCGCTCCCATCTCTGCCAGATACCCTACCATTACAGCATTCCTTCCTCCGGCAGCAGGAGAACCAGGCCCTCCTATATTTCCCACAAAACAGAGTCCAAGTAAAAGAAGAATCGCCAGGGCAGGATCTTTATCAACACCATGGGCCCTGCAGGTCTCTTTGTAGATACCCATTACAACAGGAATCAGAAGTGCCACAAGAGCATGTTCTGAAAGAAATGACGCAGATACAGCAAACATGGGAAAGAAAATAAAACAAAATTGTTTGGTACTTTTAATTCTGCTTAAAAGCAGCAGACCAATACGTTTATCAAGCCCTGTTTTTCCAACTCCTACGGCAACGGCAAGTATACCAAATATAAAGAAAACAGCATCCTTCAGATATGCCCTTGCAATTTCGTTGGGCGGAAGGATAAAAAAGAGATACATCAGCACTGCTATCATAATATCTGTTCCACCAAGGGGAATGGCTTCAGTGCCCCAGAAAAGAGCTGCAACCAAAAGTATACCAATCATTATTTTAGCCATCTGAGCCACTTTTTCAGGACTGATCAGACCTTCCTCGATTTCAACAGGTACTGGTTTTCCTGAACTAAGAGCTTCCTGATAAGCAGCAAAGGCCTTTGGACGCATTTTTTTATTTACTGTCTGGATGATTGTGGCACAACTTTTGTCGAGTTTATAACCTGGCGGGGCTTTCTCTTTTACCATGTTAAGCAGGCTTCCCGGTACAGGTGAAAACACCATAATAAGAAAGATTGCCAGTCCTGTAAGCAATATACAGGGTTTGTATCCCGGCTTGTTCTTCCACCAGGCCAACTGCTCATTGTTTTCAATTTGTATTGCTGCGTTCATTTTTTCTCCTTTTTTATTATGATTTTAACTTGTTTACATTAAAACTATATACTTATTTGTGTTTTTGATTCTGCAAGGGATATGCCAGTTATTAAGCAAACAGACTTTTTGTTATTTATCTATTTGATTTTGTTATATAAAGATAAAAACAGCCCTTCCTCTGTTTAAAAAACATCTCCATAAAAAACCATCCATTTCAGTGTCAGTTAATTTTACAAAGTGTAAAATTGCCTGACATGCTGTCGTGAAAAATAGATCATAATCATCAAGCATGCCGGGCAGTTTAAGTGTCAGCTAATTTTACACAGTGTAAAACCAGCGGACATGCTGTTGAAAAAAAATAGATCATAATCATCAAACAAACTGATCCTGGTGCAGAAAAAAATTAATAACAGCCTGTACTTTGGTACTCCCATTTATAATCCATCTATTCTGGCATTAAAATTGCTGTAGTAAATATACAAAATTAATGAACTATCAAATTAATGCGGAATTAACAAGGGTTCAATCAACTGTGTTAAATTTATCATTTGGGCTTGGTTCTAAGTTCGTCCACCTGCTCTCAACGGAACCATTTAGACTAGGTATGAGCAGACCGTAATGGGCGAAGTTAAAACCAAGCCTATCATTTAAACTAAGGAGGCTACATGTACGACACATTATTACTCATAGTAGATGATGAGGAGCGTTTCTTAAAAACAACCAGTGCTCTGCTTGAAAAAAGAGAATGCAAGGTTTTTACAGCCACCAATGGGATGGATGCACTGGATATCCTGGATAACAAAAAAATTGATGTTGTTATTCTGGACGTAAAAATGCCTGGCATGGATGGTGTTGAAACGTTACGCAAAATCAAAAAAGCTCATTCCCTTGTGGAAGTGATAATGCTCACAGGCCACTCCACCACAGAATCGGCTGTGGAGGGATTAAAGCTGGGGGCTTTTGATTATCTTATAAAACCATGCGACATTGAGATTATCATGGAAAAGGTAAAAGAAGCCCATGAAAAGAAACAATCAATGGAAGAAAAAATTGACCATGCAAAAATAGGTAAAATAGTAAGACATCCCACCAGGGTATTTGAAAAAGATTAAATTGTAAAAAACAGGTTAACATTTGAACCAAATGTTGCTTCCAACAATAATTTGCCCTGACCTGAACAAGCCAGAAATCGAAAATGGGGTCAGGCCTGCGTGCGAAAATAGTGCAGGCCTGACCCCTCACATTTCACTGCCCCCCTCACATTCCATCCTGATTGTTAAAAACTCATCATCAAGTGTAAAATTATTTTTTACTTTTCGTAAAAATAACTGACAGTATATTAAGGTAATATCTTTTTATATTTATAAGGCTATCCCCCGTAAAAGCCTATTGTGCCTGCAATGCTGCCGCATTGAATCCTTCTGGCATCTCCTTTGCAATACAATAAGATTAACTCAGACCTGGTCTGATCAAAATTTATTTTGCCTGGCTTGCTCTGCCAGAAAAGCTGTAGAAAAACCAGCACAAAAAGGAGGCTTGATTTTGAAAAAAAAATATCTGAAAAATATCAAAAAAATGATTTTAATGCGCGTGCTTTTATTCCCCTTTATTCTTCTCATGCTTTTAGGCGGAAGCATTGTATATTATTTCACCTTCCATGCAAGCCAGCAGGTGGAACAAGAGCTGGCCAGAATAGCCACAGATCACCAAAAACTCATAGATTGTTTTTTAAATGAAAAAACCTCTACACTGAAATTTATTCTTTTTTCCAACAATTATGAAAATATGTGCAGACCTTTGTTTCTCAATGATCTGTTTACAAAATTACAAGCTGAATCAAAAGCTATTGTTGATTTAGGAGTTTTTGACAACCAGGGAAAACACGTTGCATATGCAGGTCCCTATGATCTTGCCGGGAAAAAATACTCCACAGCAAAATGGTTCAAAGCTGTTAAGGAAAAAGGTGTTTATATATCTGATGAATTTCTTGGATTTAGAAATATACCCCATTTTATAATAGCAGTCCGTCGTGATAATGGTGATCAAACCTGGTATCTTCGGGCAACCATAGACACATACTATTTCAATGACCTGGTTGAGAGCATTAGAATAAGAAAAACAGGTGAAGCCTATATTGTAAACAAAAAAGGGGTGTTTCAAACCAGACGAAGATCCGGGGGAAAATTAATGGAGATTGATCCTGATTTTCAAAATTACCAGTTAAACAGTAAAAAAGTAACTGCATTTACCGCAGGTGGAAAATTTAATAACAGCCACCTCTATGCAGCCATCCCCATGAAACAGACCAATTGGTACATGATTGTAAGGCAGGCAGCAACAGATGCATATGCTCCCCTGATTTTTACAGCACTGGTTGCAATATTCATCATTCTTGGAGGCGGAACAGTGGTGGTGGTTGCGGCTTTTATAATGACCTCCAATATGGCAAGCAAGCTTCAACTTGCAGATGTGGAAAAACGGGAGATGAAAACCCAGTTGATCATTGCAGGAAAACTTGCTGAAGTTGGCGAGATGAGTACCGGAGTGGCCCATGAAATTAACAATCCACTCCAGGTGATGAGATCAGAGATTACCATGATTCAGGATGTTACTTCTGATTTTGAGGCCATGATGCCAAAGGATGCTTCTCAATCACTTGATCTTCTCAAGGATTCCACTGATCAGATAAAAATCCAGATTCAGCGCTGCAGCAAAATAACCCAGGGACTGCTCAATTTTGCGCGTAAAACTGAAACAGTACGGGAAAAAATAAAAATACAGGAACTGATACCTGAAATAGTAAATATGGTGGATCAAAAAGCCAGGGTTGAAAATATTCGCATTGTACAGAAAATCGATCCTGATATCCCTGAAACTGTAAGTGATTCAAACCAGCTTCAACAGGTTTTTTTAAACCTTCTCAACAATGCAGTTTATGCACTTAAAGGTAACAAATCAGGCCAGATCCGCATTGAAGTTATCCAGGAAAATTCAGAGATAGTAATATCCATTGCAGATAACGGGTGTGGTTTTACACCGGAAAACATGGAAAAAGCTTTTATTCCCTTTTTTACCACCAAGCCGGTGGGCCAGGGAACCGGCCTTGGACTGAGTACTGTTTATGGAATTATAAAAGGCCTGGACGGGGATATAAACCTGACCAGTGAATTAAATATTGGTTCAGTTTTTACAATACGTCTGCCTTTGATACAGGGAAGTACAGTTGATGACTTTTCAGGATTATAATGATGACAAAGTTACTCATTAATCTCAATTCAAAAAATAACGAGAGGCTGTTATGAGGAGTGAGTATAAAAAACATATAAATAACCGAATTAAAGGAGGTGCTGATTGTATAGTTAAGTTTGATTTGACCTGCAGAGACAGGAATTAAAGATAAAAGTTTTTCAAATTTCGTGGATAGCGGCGGCGGTCAAAAACGCGAAACAAACTTTTATTAAAACTTTATGATTTAATAAAGTAACAAGGACAAATAAAAGGAGATACTTAATATGGCTAAGAAAATAAAAGTGCTGATGGTGGATGACGAAGAGAGATTTCGTGAGACCACATCAAAGCTCTTGAAAAAAAGAGGCTTTGCAACAACCATTGCAAAAAACGGTGAAGAAGCCATCACTATAATAAAAGATAAACCCCAGGATGTTGTTATTTTAGATATTAAGATGGACGGCATGGATGGACATGAAGCCCTGACAGAGATCAAAAAGATAGATCCAGAAGTACAGGTGATCATGCTCACCGGACATGGTACTCCGGATTCCGCCATCAAAGCCTTTGTCAAACAAGCCTTTGATTATCTTAATAAACCCTGCGATTTAGATACCCTGTCAGCAAAAATCCACGATGCTTATACGGCAAAAAACCACGGAGTAAGCCGTGAAACTAAAAAAGCACGAGATATAATGCTCCACATTGATGATTATACTACTGTCAATGTGGATACCAGTGTACAAGAAGCCATTAAAAAACTGATGGAATCCTTTAAATCATCGGTTTCAAGTTCCAGACTAATGGAGACAGGGCACAGGTCTCTACTGGTATTTGATGATAAAAAGAAACTTGCCGGAGTGCTCTGCATCATGGATTTAATTAAAGCTGCCAGACCGGCTTATCTTTCAGCCCCTAAACCATCCATGGCAGACAGTGTTCAATACTCTTCCATGTTCTGGGATGGACTTTTCACCACCCAGACCAAAGCCATGGTGGATAAAAAAGTTGGTGATCTCATGTCGGAAACTCCGTCGGTTGTTGATGAAAACACCAATCTCATGGAGGTGGCAGATCTTATGTACAGTACCCAGCTAAGGAGGATCATTGTCACTGCCAATGATAATATCATTGGTATTATAAGGGAGCAGGAGATTTTCTTTGAAATGGCCAATATTATCCTGTGATTCAAAATGGAGCTTGGGAAAATCCATAGAAAACTGACTCTTTAAAAAAAGAAGGATATAAAATGACAAAAGAAAAAAAAGCAAAACCAACTGGATATGACAAATATGTGGACTGGAAACTTTTTATTTTTCCAGTTGTTATATTTTTTGTTATTCTGATGCTGCCGACTCCAAAGGGAATGAAAGATGTCGGCACTGAATACAGTATTGGACCTAAAACTGTTATTAACCATCTAACCAATGAAATCTTTAACCAGGCACCTGCTGATGCTGCCCAGTGGCAGATCCTTGCTGCCAGGGTCATGGAAAGAAACATGCGCATGGGAGCCATGGCAAAAGAAAGACTGCTTAAGCGTAATGTAAAGTGGTGTAAAAAATACAATATCCCTGCTGATTCAAAAAATCTTAAAAAAGCATTTCAGCATCTTGATACAAACTTCACAGATAAAACCTATGAAGCTCTGATGATGGACTGTCTTAAACTGAGAAGAGATAAACTTGATTACAAAGATCTTACAGGCAAGGACAAAAAAGCTGCTGACAAAAGCTCCTGGGCAATCAAGGTTGCCATTGCCACCATGGTCTTTGTTGTGTTCTGTTTTTTTACCGAGTGTATTCCTCTGCCAAGTGTTGCCTTCCTCGTTGGTTTAATCTATGTTTTTACAAGTGTTGTTTCAAGAAAACAGGTTGCCATGCTTTACTGGAGTGATGCCTGCTGGTTTATCATGGGAAGTCTCATGTTTGCCGCAGCCTTTGTAAAAACCGGAGTGGACAAACGTGTCTGCCTGCTGATGTTTAAAAAACTTGCTGTTCCAGATGTAAAATGGATAAGCCTTGTCGTTTTTATAATTATTGCACCATGTGCAGCTTTTATTTCAGATCATGCTCTTGCAGCAATGTTTCTGCCCATTGGAATTCTTCTCTACCAGAACAGTCTTACAAAGGAGGTGCCTGAAGATCCCGAGCTTGCCAAAATGCTCATGATATGTATTGCCATGGCATGTAATATCGGTGGTTTTGGTGCACCTTCCGGTGGTGCAAGAAACGTAATTATGATGACATATCTTGAAGATATGTTTGGTTTTGATATTGGATATTTCCAGTGGGTAAGTTATGCTTTTCCATTTGTAATTGCCATGATTCCATGTACATGGATTGTTCTCAACTGGAGGTTTAAACCAAAAATTACCAATCTGGCACCTGCCATGGAGCATCTGAAGACTGAAATTGATAAAATGGGAGCATGGAACAAACACCAGATCATGGCTTTGATTATTTTTGTAATTATGATCTTTGGATGGTTTACTGAAAAAATCTTCTATAATGCAGGTATCTATCCCATGCGGCTGGGGATTGGAGTAATTGCAGTTGCAGGTGCTGTGGCATATCTGTTAACCGGTTGTGTAAACTGGAGAGATTATCAGGAAAAAGTTGACTGGGGTGTTGTATGGCTCTATGCCGGGGCAATTATTTTTGGACGAACCCTTGACAGTACAGGAGCTGCATACTGGCTGGCAAGAACTGCAATAGATTTCCTTGCTCCCTTTGGAATGGACCATGGTGTTCCGCTTATGGTGGTTAACAATGGTCTTACAGCAGTCCTTACCAACCTTATGGCTGACGGCCCTGCTGCAGCAGCAGTTGGTCCAATATCTCTGAACATGGCGGGCCTGGTTCATCCCGGCACAACATTTCTGCCCTTTATAGCCATGGGTACAGCAGCAGCCTCATCTTTTGCATATCTCTTGATTATAGGTACGCCTCCCAATGCCATTGTTTACGCCAGCGGGTATCTTGAGCCAAAGGATTATCTTAGAATAGGTGCAATCATGTGGGTTATTGGCAATATTATGCTTATTCTTTTAACCGTTGTTTACTGGGGTTTCAGAGGCTTTGGCGGTCTTCCAGGGTTTGGATAACAGAAAATTGTCAGTAAAAAGCACAATTTTTCAGACTGAAGACTTTAGTTAACTTTATATAACTGCCATGGGCAGCCTTGGTGGTCTAAGTCTGCACACAACAAATGATGAAAGTTACACTCCTGGTTTGACAGGACTTTCATATAAACCGGCATGGCCGGAGCGTGATTATCGCTGCCGGCCAAAAAATCAAACATTTTAACAAACAATGGGTCAAAGACGCAGAGTCAACTCAATTCCCCTCGTTCCCAGGCTCCGGCCTGGAAACGAGGCAGGAACAAAACTAATAACCTGAAGGTCACAGGTAAACCCTTTTGAGTCGAACCTTCAGGTTAGACTCCGGCTTGCCCGGATCAGGTATCAAAAAAAAGGAAGATAAAAAAACATGGAAAAATCAGAACATAAAAAAATAAAAGAAAAGAAAAAGTCTATATGCTATCATGACGGAAAAATTTATTTTACAAAAAAGGCAGAGCGTAAAGTTTTCTTTTTTTTAACACTATTCATGCTGACCCTTGGGGTGATGTCATTTGCAGGCCTTTTTTAATAACCGGCATGGCCGGAGCATGGTCATTTTCATCGGCCACAACAAAATATGAAAGTC
>JAYEHB010000008.1:0-2836 GCA_034659375.1 Thermodesulfobacteriota bacterium | reverse complement strand
ATTAAAAACTATTTTTTTAGGTTTTAAATGAAAAGGAAACTTCCAATCAGTGTGCAGAGCGGGTTGAAAAAGCTTGGACAAAATCTCAAAAAGGCACGTCTCAGACGGCGGTTAAAAATTTTTGTAAAATTAAACCAGACCATTGTTTGTCATCCTTTTGCCACAGGCATGTAAAACCTCTATCTGAACAGAGATTGACGAGCTCTTTGGTTTCCCATGCTCTGATTCCTGACAAAATCAGAACAGAATCCTTGTCTGTAATATCAATAAACAGGGGCAATAGTCCCTTTAGGGTTGGGAATCTAAGGTTGGCACAGATGAGATCAAATTTCTCTTGTCGCTTTTCAATGCTTACGCCTGTCACCCTGATTCTATGGTCAAGCTTATTAAGGGTGATATTTTTTTCTGCCTCTGCAATGGCATTCAGGTCTGTATCAATGGCAAGACACTCTGTTGCTCCTGCTTTAAGGGCTGCAATGGCAAGAACTCCTGAACCTGTGCCAATATCTGCCGCTTTTAAATGTTTATCAGGAGTAAATAATTTCTGCTTAAAAAAAGCGTTGTCAATGGCCATGAGGGAGAGCCGTGTGGTGGGATGCCGTCCTGAACCAAAAGAGATACCAGGTTCTATTATGATCTCAATATCTCTTTTATTGTTTTCAGTAACAATAGTGCCGGAAGGTTTTAAAACAAAATGATCTGTGACTCTCACGGGCCTTGCAAAGGAAAATTCAATATATGTGGAGCCAAAAGTATAATTATATGAAATCTCACCCTGATCTGTCAGCCTCCTGATTACTGCCCTTGCTTCTAAGAGTGATACTCCGGCCTCCTTTGATATCTCTTTTGCCAGAACCCCCGGGGTAACCCTGATTTCAGATTCAGACAAAATATCCAGTACAATGCCGGACCAAAAACTTTCATTTTTTTTATTCATAACTCACTCTGATTAATGTTCATTATTCGGCATCCTTCATATCAGCATAAAAGTAGTTTACACTTTTTTGGGGAAATCCCCTTTAAATAAGGAATGGTTTCAGAAAGTGTAAGGTACTTATGAAGGATGCCCATTATTCAAGGGGCAGCCGGATGGTAAACCTTGTCCCTTTGCCTTGTGAAGACGTAACTTCCATGGTACCGCCATGCTCTTCTGTAATGATGAAATATGCGATGGACAGCCCAAGGCCGGTACCTGTTTCTTTTGTTGTAAAAAAGGGTTCGAAAATTTTTTTACACAGTTTTTCATCAATGCCCGGGCCGTTATCTTCTATTTCCATGCAGACCATCTCTTTCTCCAACCTTGCTTTTAACACAAAACAATTGATTTTACCATTAACATCCTTATTCCCGGCCATGGCATGGGCACCGTTTATCAAAAGGTTGAGGATCACCTGCTGAATTTTACTTTTTTGGCATTTAATATGGGGTATATCAGGCGCATATTGACGCTGGATCTCTATTTGCCGAAAGTTAAAACTTTTCTTTAAACTATATTCATTTTCAGCCAGTTTAATGGTTTTGTCAATCAATTCACAGATATCCTCCCTGGTTGTCAGGCCTGCACTTTTCTGACTAAAACTGAGCATATTTTTCACAATTTGTGCAGTGCGCTCTCCGCATTCCATGATTGAATCGATCATATGAAATATACCCCGTTTTTCCACGTAGGCTTTGATCGCCTCCATAGTGGTACCGCACTCCCTGGCCGTTGACCTGTTGTTAGGAATATCTCTTTCTATCCGGTTTTTCAAAACCTGGATATTCTGGATAATACCGGCAAGGGGACTATTGATCTCATGTGCCATACCTGCTGCAAGACCGCCCAGGGAGAGCATTTTTTCGGACTGGATCATCATCTCATCAATCCTTGCCCTTTCCGTTACATCATCTATCCTGATAACAGCACCCCGGGTACTGTTATTCTTCATGGGAGATATGCTAACATCCTTAATAAATAATTTTCCCCTGACATATACCTTGACCCGTCTTATCTCAACAGATTCTTCTTTTTCCATTGCCTCCATCATTTTTCTGGTCAATTTGCTAAAACAGGAAAAAACCTCTTTTATCGGCTTTCCTTTTGCCTCTTTAAAAGAGAAACCTGATCTTTTCTTTGCCTCTGTGTTCATTTCAATAATATTTCCGTGCAAATCCACAGTTACCATTGATGAGGATATGGAGTTAACCACATTGACCAGGTATGATCTTGCATCGGCAAGTTCTTCTGTGGTGTGCTGGTTCTTCTTAATCTGGGCTTTTAGTTTTTTATTATTTTCTCTCAGCTCACAGGTTTGTTCAAGCACAAGCTTTTCAAGCCCGCTTTTCATTTTATAAATCTCAAGAAATATCTTCACCTTGCTGATAAGAATAAACTCATTTATCGGTTTAAATATAAAATCAACAGCCCCACTGGTGTATCCTTTGATCTCCTTTGCATTGTCCCTGTCAATGGCTGTGACAAAAATAATGGGGATATTTTCGGTACGCTCATCATCCTTTAAAATTTCAGCAACTTCATACCCGTCCATTTCCGGCATCTGCACATCCAGGATGATAAGGGCAAAATCATTATAAAGAATAGTTGAAAGGGCCTCGTTGCCGGAACCTGCACTTATGATATCGGCATCCAGCTTTTTAAGTATCTTTTCAAATACAAAAAGATTTTCAGGATTATCATCCACAATGAGTATTTTTGGTATAGGGTTAGACACTTCCATGATTATCCTCCAGTAAATTTATTGGCTGCCATGGTTTTCAGGAATAGAGCCATACCCTGAGCATGGCCAGAAGTTTTGACGTATCAACCGGTTTTGACAGATAATCGTTTGCCCCGCAT
>JAYEHB010000007.1:0-2836 GCA_034659375.1 Thermodesulfobacteriota bacterium | reverse complement strand
CTGACAAGACAAGTATCTATCAGAGAAGATCAGTATCCGGTTGACGGTGAGATTGATGTTACTGTGCCGTATATGAGCATAAAGATCATAATGGGCCTTGAAAAGCTAAATGAAATGGGAGCTGGTGTATTTGTGACTATAAACGAAACGGATGGTAGGGGCAGGAAAACAGCAAACATAACCAAAGTGAGAGCTGTATTTGCTGATTTTGATGGGACTCCATTGCCTGAGACATTCCCTGTTGCTCCAACCATGATAATTGAGTCGTCTCCAGGTAAGTATCATGTGTATTTTAAGGTGGTGGATTTCCCGCTTGAATCTTTTAAAATAATTCAAGAAGCCATTGCCAAAAAGTTAAAGTCAGACCCAAAGATAAAAGATTTGCCCAGGGTGATGAGGATGCCTGGATTTTATCATAATAAGAAAGAGCCGTTTATGACCCGTGTGCTTGAAAGTAACAGTACGGAATACACATACGGTGAGATTGTTGCTGCTTTTCCTCCCATTCCTGTAAAACAGTGGTCTGCACCTCGTTATCAGACTCCCAAAGAGTACACTGGTGAGTTCAAGGGGCGGTACGGGGCAAGTGAGGGGGACAGGAATAATCATCTTACAAGGCGAATCGGAGGAATGCTCAACCGTGGCTTGCCATGGTCTGAAATAGAGCAAGAGACGTATAAAGAGGCAATGGCGTGTTGCCCGCAGGTGTCTGAGTTAGAAGTGAAGGGTGTACTGAAAAGCATGAGGAGATATATCTAATGTTGGCAACAAAGAAACTAAAATTGTATGATATTCAGGAATATATGGTAAATGAATTAAGAAAAGAATTAATGAAAAATAAACGGGTGATTCTTCAGGCAGCAACTGGCGTTGGAAAGACAATTCTCGCTACCTGGATGATAAAACAAGCAATGGCGAAAGACAAACGGGTGTTGTTTTGTTGTGATAGAATCAGCCTTATTAATCAAACATCTGATGTTTTTCATGATTACGGGATTGAGCATGGGATTTTTCAAGCTGAAAACCCTCTTTATGCACCAAATTTAAAAGTCCAAATTGGTTCAATTCAAACCCTGGCAAGGCGTAAACAGCAGAGTTATGATTTCATTCTGATTGATGAATGTCACGCATTTGCAAAAGCCCATGAGAAAATCATGGAACATAACCCTGATGCTTATGTTTTGGGGTTGACGGCGAGCCCATTTTCAAAGGGACTTGGCAAGCATTTTGATAGTTTTATTGAGCCTGTACCTGTAAAACAACTGATTAAACAGGGGTTCCTCTGCCCATTTGAAATTTACGGTCCTCAAACGATACACTTAGATGGAGTTAAAGTTCAGGCTGGTGAATATAAAAATAGCGATCTGGCTGAGGTTTCTGATAAACCAAAGCTTGTGGCTGATGTTGTTGAAACATGGCAGCGGTTGGCTAAAGGTCAGAAAACTATTGTGTTTTGTACCAATGTTGCCCATGGCAGGCATTTGCAAAAAGAATTTAATAGAAAAGGCATTGTCGCTCGGGAAATTAACGGGTACATGAAAAAGGACGGTGATGACGGAGCAAGCCAGTTGATTGAAGATTTTAGAAATAATAAATTTTTGGTTTTTATTTCTACTGAGATGCTGGTGAAGGGATTTGATCAACAAGATATTACGTGTGTGCAGTTTGCTACGGCAACAAAATCAATAATCAAATGGATTCAGGCCTGCGGGCGAGGATTAAGAACGTTTCCTGGGAAAAGCCTGTGTACGATCATTGACCATGGGTCAAACGCTGAACGCTTGGGCTTCCCTGATGAATATGAAATTTTAGAGCTGGATGATGGTAAAAAACAAGAAACAAAGAATAAAAAACAAGAGAAGCCTGAAAAACAGCGAAAACCATGCCCGTCGTGTGATTTTTTAAAACCTGTGAGTATGCAGATTTGTCCCAGGTGTGGATATAAATCAGAGTATGTAAAAGCGATTGAAACTGAAAAGGGAGAACTTGAGAAGTTGCAGCGTAAAGATCGGCAGAAATATACGCTAAAGGAGAAACAGGAATTTCTGGGCGGTTTGAATAGATATGCTGCAAGCAAAGGCATGAAACAACATCGAAAAGGTTTTTACGGGTGGGCACGGTATCGGTATCAAGATAAATTTAATTGTAACCCGTCAAGCCAGATGAATTGGAGTTATCAGACAACGATATCAAAAGACGTAAAAGAGTTTATTGAGCAAGGGCTTGTTGATTATGTCAAAACGAAAAAAGTTACAAATCAGCAAATTAATAAAATAAATGGCAAAATAATAAAATTGCAGAAACCTTGTTCGTGTGGAGGAACGGCAGGGATGATGGTGCCGGAAAAAATGCACATTCGACTTGAATGTGCTATGTGCGGGAAGTATGTTAAATGGATTTCAAAAAACGATGCTGTAAAAGCATAAAGGGGATAACATGAAAATCGGAATAAGTGTAAAAATTGATGTGACAAAAATTGATAAGACAAGGCTCTATAAAGGCAAGAAAGGGACTTATCTAAATTTGACGACTTTTGTTGACACTGAAGATGTGGACCAATATGGGAATAATGGTTTTATCAGTCAAACGGTTTCCAAGGAAGAGCGAAATAATAATATCAGAACACCGATTTTAGGTAATTGTGCTGTATTTTATAAACAGGAATCACAGCAGCGAGGTGGATACCAACCGCAGCAGAATCAGCAACCGCCAGACGACGATATTCCATTTTGATGACACAAAACCAAGCACATAAGCAAGGCTACTGCTCAGTATGTTGCTCGTTTAGAAATAATCAATGCTGGGCAGTATCAATGCCGTCGCTGAACTACCGCAA
>JAYEHB010000006.1:0-2847 GCA_034659375.1 Thermodesulfobacteriota bacterium | reverse complement strand
ACTTGTTACAGGGATATTGAAGGGCTCGTCAATGGAAACTTCAATATTGCCCTGTATGGGCATATTAAGCGAAACCCATTTTTTTATGGGAATATCAATTCTTGTATTAATGGATGATTTAATGGGCATTATCGTATCTATATTGAGATTTATCTTTTTTTTTATCGTGATATGATCATCTTTAAGCTTTAAATAGAGAGGTTTTGCCTTGTATATAAGAAAGGATAAACCTGCTATCTGAAGCACAACAAAAAGAGCCAGAATAATTCTGAAAAAAAAAAGAATTTTTATTAATGTCTTTTTTACCATATAATCAGCGTCCTGGGAATTTTCACTTCAATTCAATTCACAAAGCGGCCAAAATGATGATCAATGCCGTTTTTATATGAAAGTCCTTGTAAACCAAACAGCGACTTGGCTTCGCGTCTTCGACCCATGCTTTGTTGTGGGCAGAGCAATATGTAACCAGCTCTGCCCGTGGCAGTTTTATATGAAAGTCCGTCCAAACGACTGCAATGATAGACTTTCTAAATTTGTTGTGGCCGATGCGGTAACCATGATCGGGCCAGTTTCTGCCCTTCAGGGTATGCCGGTTATTTGTTAATAGTGTTATAAAGATCGCCTTTACCACCACATAAATCAATGACTCTGGAGAGATCAGCATATTCCATTATGTTTGTTTCAATTAATTCACCAGTGGAATCCTTAAGTTCAAACAGATTCCACAAATTTCCCTCCTGGTCAGGTACTGAAAAAGTGTTAATCAAATTAAAGCCTCTGTAAACTTTCACTTCTGCACTGGATTGTGCCAGGGCAAAACTTTTATTTGACAAATTGTTGGTATAGTCATGAACCATATATTTATAAGTGCCGGGAAAACCATTTAAAATGGTAATTATTTCATAGCTGTTGCTAACTCCGTCTTCTCTGTTTAGTGCGGGCAGGTCAGCTGCACTGTCTATTACAGGGCCGGAATCTCTGTTCATCACAACATTGGCACCTTGAGGATTCCTGATTTTTGTGTATGGATAAAAAAGATGAAACATGCTTCCATCATAGGTGGGGCATGCAAGATGTGCATCAAGATCAGTATCCAACGAAGTCCAGGAGAGAACAATCCTGATTTCATCCAGAGAACCCACAACAGGTGTTATTTCATTGATCGGCAACTCTTCTGAATTTGTCGCTTTTCCTGAACAGATAATAGTAAAATTTGTATCTCTGTATCCTGTGCCGGAAGTTTTTATATAATATACACCGGCGTTAATTTCGTTAGCAATTCCGTTACTGGTGTCAGACCAGAAACTGCCGGTATCAAACCCGCTGCTAACATTGATTTCATTAAACTCATATCTGCCGTTCTCATCTGTTGCTGTCGTTGCAATGGTGTGCCCGCTGCTGTATTGCAAAAGGCTTATATTTATATTTTTAACATTTGTATGTGTGATGGAGTCAAGAATATAACCTGTTATGGTGCCGGTTCCTGCATAGGAGCTCTCCAGCATAAATATATCTTCAAAATTAGTTGTATCATTTTCAACGATTGAAATATTTGAGAAATTTATTGGCAAAAGCCCTGATTTTGTAAATTCTATATTATAGATTCCAGGCTCTACTTCAATGGAAAAATAACCAAAAGCATCGGAAGTACCAGAAGCTGTCTCAATTTTTTCATTATCAATATATTGATAGATACTTACATTAACTCTATCAAGAGACTCTGAATTATCTTTTGATTTATACTCCATGAGCGTTCCTGTCATCATTCCTGGAGTTTTCGGCAACCCGTCACTGTCCTGGAGATGGATCACACATGAGTCACTGTCACTGTTGCCCGCATAATCTGTTACAGTCAGTTCAAATTCAAGAGTTTCTCCGTCAGGCTCTGTTTCAGGTGCATAAAACCGAGCATTGGCAGAATTGCTGGCTGTTAACACCACCTGGCTGTTATCACTGATCAATATCCATTGATATGAATATATGCCGTCATCAAGGTCAAAGGAGCCAGCAGCACTTAGATCCACACTCTCACCTTCAAGTACATTCTGATCAATACCTGCTTTTGCAACAGGACATGAATCTGAAATATCAGTACAACCCTGCAGAGGAGTATCACAGGCAATAGTAAATTCCATATTTACCGGTTCATCAGAAGCATTGGCGAGATTTCTGAAAATGTTCTCCTGGATTGAGATTTCTGTATTAATTCCGGCTGATAGTTCATGGCAGATTCTTTCACCTGTGCTGCTCACATTTGCCGTAACTTTCAGCTGGTCTTGAAAAACAGCCTTGCATCCAAAAAAATCAAAAAAATTGTCAAATCCATCTTCATCATAATCTTCATCATAATCTTCATCATAATCATAATAATCATCTGGATCGCCGAACTCGTTTGAACTTTCGGGATTTTCAAAGAAATTTAGATAAATTTCAGATAAGGGAGCTGATACTACATCAAATTTCCCTTTAATTTCAGGTACTGCAAAATCAAACTGATACTCTTCTCTATTAACTTTTTTTTCCCAGGCACTGTTTTTGTAATACAGTGTACTATACTGACAATTATACTGATAATCCATGCCGGTTGTTGACTGGGCACTCACCTTTCCATTGGTATCAATATAAAGTTTGAATCCAGGTGTAAAAACCACATCCCCCACTGAAAATGGTGTAAAATGGTATGCTGCAATCTCTTTTTTTTCATTGAGAGTATATCCTGAATTTAAAGAGACTATCTTTATGGATGCATTCTGCTGAAATTCAGGTGCAAATTCCATTTTTTCAAGATTCCAGAGAGTGATATTAATACTAAGATCAAAACCCATGGAAAAAGTAAGATCTCCTGTT
>JAYEHB010000005.1:0-2848 GCA_034659375.1 Thermodesulfobacteriota bacterium | reverse complement strand
CCCGTTGGCAGTGATCAGATCCAGCACATTGAAATGGCCCGTGATATTGCAGGACGTTTCAACTATCATTATGGAGAACATTTTACACTGCCTGAAGCCATTGTGGATAAAAACAGCGCCATTCTTTCAGGGCTTGACGGACGAAAAATGAGCAAAAGCTATAACAACACCATCCCTCTTTTTGAATCTGAAAAACGATTAAGAAAAATTATCATGAAAATAAAGACAAACTCCCTTGCCCCTGAAGAACCCAAAGATCATTCAACCTGTACCCTGTTTGCCATATACAGGGCATTTGCAAATAATGATGAAGTAAAAACCATGGAAAAAAGATACCAGGAAGGAATTGCATGGGGAACAATGAAACAGGAGCTTTTTGAGTATCTTAATGAGCTTTTAAAAGAACCAAGAAAACAGTACAATGAACTTATCAACTCCCCTGGAGACATTGAAAACATCCTGAAAAAAGGTGCTCAAAGAGCCAGGGAATACTCGGTTCCCTTTCTTGGAAAAATCAGAAAATCCATTGGTATAGAATCTTTATAACCGGCATACCCTAAAGGGCAGAAACTGGCCGGAGCATGGTCATTCTCATCGGCCACAACAAAGTTAGAAAGTCTATGATTACAGTCTCTTGTAAGGACTTTCATATAAACTGCCACGGGCAGACCTGATCTTTCACCTCGGTTTGCCCACAAAATCAAAAATTTTAATAGTGAAAAAAATATTGTTTCAAACCAAAATGGCCAGATAACCTTTAAATATATTGAAAGCAAAACCGGACAAACACAATACCGAACCCTAAAAGGAGAGGATTTTCTACACCTGATTATGCAGCATGTTTTACCCAAAGGATTTCGAAGAGTCAGGGACTATGGTTTTCTTCATAGTAATGCAAAAAAATTGCTGTTTCTGGTACTTCTACGTCTTACGAAAGCCATATTTTATGATATTGCCTTTCCAACACCGTACTCCAAAAAAGATATTTTCTATATACAGACAGTAACGCAAATACTACCGGGCTCGTCCAACAACCGGATAAGATTGTGGTTCGTTCCTCACACAATCTATCCTTATTCGTTATCAAGTTGATTTTGCCTTGACAATTTTATGATCAAAGCATTATTATATCTAATCATATATAATGTACCTGCAATCCTGCATTTTCTGCTGCTTCAATTTGACGTTTATCAGACGATATAAATAATTCTGCATTCCATGTTACAGCACAGGATATATGCAACGCATCTAAAGAACGCAGCATATTATTTTCAAGTAAAGTTAATGTGCTTTCAATTACTTCAGGCACAAGATTAACAATTTGTATATCTTCAATATCTGCTGTAATTTCCTTTTTAATCTTAGAATAATTTTCTGTTGATAGATTCCCTTCTCTTACTTTTCTGTTTAGTGCTGACATCATTTCTGGCAGGCAAATGATACTTAATCCAAGCATTGATGCTTGTTGACAGTATTCGTCGACTTCCGTACTACCTTGTTCTGCTATAAATTTTTTAATAAATGATGATGAGTCAAAAAATATATCCATTATGATTTTTCTCGTTCTTCTATAATAATTTTAGATATATTTTTTCCTTGGACGGTTAATTTAATTCTATTTTCCTTCCAGGAAGGTATTTTTTTGTTTTCATTATAAACTGGCAATATCTCAGCTATTTTTTTTCCATGACGTTTTACATAAATCGTCTCACCCAATTCTACAGAAGAGAACAACGCTGACGCATTTTTTCTAAATTCAGTGAAATTTACTGTCATCATTACATGTACCTCTCAGTTATATTTATAATGACAACTGTACATCAATGTACAGCATTGTGCAAGAGATATTTTTTCCTGGTAATAGATGGGGCTTTTGTGCCCATGCGTTTCGCTATTTCAGCTTGCGCTAAACCAATTTTTTCTCCGGGCTTTTAGTAACTCACTTAGTTATCTTTTTCTTCCCAGCCTTCATACCATGAAGCACGAGGGTTCCAAAGTTCGAAAAGATTATGCATGTATGTATATGCAGTCTGCCTCTGTACTGGTTGACCATGCTGTGGATTTGAAAAAATATAATGTTACCCTTCTTGCCCCGAAAATCTCTTTTATGCCGGGTAAAATATATATGGCAAAAAGCATCCTTCAGCTGGGCAGGCACCTGGGAAAAACCAGGCTGCAGACCATGCTGTCCATGAAAAAAGGAGTTTTGCGCATGGTGGCTTTCTAAGAGCTGTGGGAAGATTTTTTTTGAGGTGGACAAAACCCGGGAGATACTGTTGAAAACCCGGGATTATCCCGAGCAGATCCGGCTGGGGTCCACTGTTGAGTTTGGAATGAGCGTGGTAATAAAAGGCATGCAGGATTTTTTTGAGAGATATCCCAATATTCACATCGATTTTACCTTGAGCCACAATCTGTTAAAGCCGCTGCTGGATGATGAGCTGGATATCATTGTTGACTGTAAACCCCATATCAGGCCGGAGCTGAAAACCATAATGCTTTTCCAGGAGGAGTATGCTGTTATTGCCTCTCCAGAGTACATTAAAACCCGTCATATCCAGAAAATTGAAGATCTCGGACGTTGTAATTTTGCGTGTGACCTTCAGGTTAGGACTTAACTTACCAAGACGAATCGGCTTCTAAAATGTAAAGTTATTTTGGGCTTGGTTTTAACTTCGCCCAGAAGGCCTATAAATTTTGATAGATCAATATCAACGCATTGATATTTTAGCAGATTTTATCTGTCATTTTGTAAAATGACTAATAGTGGGCGAAGTTAAAACCAAGCCCATACATTAAAGCCGGAGTGATGCCAGGAAAGCATATTTTTGAGTTTCTGCCCTTCAGG
>JAYEHB010000004.1:0-2860 GCA_034659375.1 Thermodesulfobacteriota bacterium | reverse complement strand
GCAGGCATAAAAAGAGCCCGGGTTTTTTTTAAGTTGGTTTCTGCCATTTTGACCAGATAGGCTGCCATGGTTATATCCGGGTTTTCTGCCAGGGTGGTTGTTATGGCTTTTTCAATGGAAAGGGGATCGTTTTTGGTACACTGTACACCAGCCAGGCCCCAGGAAACGCTTCCGGTTACCATTGTTGAAAAAAGAATAGACACAGCAAAAAAAATCAAGGATCTCATTTAAACCTCCATATTCCGTAGTTGGGCTGAGGCTTGACTCTGCCATAATAAAAAATAAAAGTACAGTTGTTTTTCACTCTAACGCAGGAAACCCGCAACCCAGTTGCCGTTCCTCATTTTCTTGTTTTTTTAACAGAAACTGAGGAGTAAGGCACTAATATACCTGATTATCCATTCACAATAGGTTTGCTCAGTTTTGTATGCATAATGATAATACCTGAGGACTTCGAAGAACCTGATTACACGACGTAATTCAGGAGCTGGCCTAATTCTTTTTGAATTTGTCAATTTTTTTCTTGTAATTTAATAATATTTATGATTTTTAAAATAAATAAATCGTTGATTCTATAAATACGTTGATTTTCCGCTTTTTAATTTTAATACATCAGGATGTGGAAATGATTAATTTAAAAATAATGAATCTAAAATTGAGTGGGTTTTTTTCTATTTTTTATCGGTTAATGACTTAATAGATAGAATATATTCCATTTTATAGGGGTGATATCCATAACTATTTTCTATCTGTTAGATCTTGTTGTTAAACATATACCTAAAATACTTTATGAGATTAAGGAGGTGGTGACAAGTACAGGGTTATTATAATGGTCATGCCTAAATTTGAGAGTTGGTAATTACTTCAAAAAATAATGACATAAGAAAAAAGGAGTTTATTCATGCACAGGAAAATATCAATTTTTGTTTTATCGTTATTGTTGACACTCGGATTTTCAACCTTTGGTTTTGCAGCCAAGGTGCCTGCTCCTGACAAGGGAGGGCAGGGGTTTAAGGCTGTAAGCCTGAAGGAGGCACAAAAACTTAATCAAGAGGGTGCTGTGGTTATTGCCTGCCACAGCCACACGACCGATTATTTGAAAGGTCACGTTCGGGGCGCAACTCACGTAACTGTAATGGTGCCAAAGGATCACAAACGCATAAATTTCCCGCTTGACAAAGTGGACTTTGACCTTGCGTTGCTCCCAAAGGACAAGGATACCCCGATCCTAACCTATTGCGCGTCAAACACCTGATGGAAATCTTATCACGCCGCCAGGCTGGCGGTTACCAATGGTTATAAGAATGTTTACTGGATGAGAGATGGTATCAAAGGTTGGGCAAGGGCTTTCCTTCCCACTGTGTTAGATGACCAGGCGCTTCTCTATCCCCTCATGGGGTCTAGCAATAGCGATTTTGCAAAGTGCCTTATCAGCGAACATGATGCCAGAGAGCTGAAGAGGTACAGCTTTGTCGATTTTCGCAATGAAACAAAGTTCAAAAAACATCACGTCAAGGGTGCCAGGCATGTTGATTACGATGACATGTGGTCAAAGCCTATGATGGAGGAGCTAAACAAGAGAGACAACCTGATAATTATTCATGACATTCCTGAAGTGGCAGGTGCCATTGCCTTGACCCTTAAAGTTATAGATTACCCACGGGTATATATTCTCAAATAGGTGTTGGGGAAAAATTACTCCTCTATAGTATTTAGGTATGACCGTTTACTCACAATGACCTTATTGGGATTTCGATTTATACATACGTGCCTCATTGGGCACTGGTTCAGTTTAATAGGTAAAAAAAACAATATAAATCAAGTGGGTTGTATGCATTGCATCATAAAAAGATCCTTTGGTCTAAGTCCATTGGCAATCACTCCTAATTTGACTGCAGGTACTTCCTTAGTCGTAAAATGTGTTCTGACAAAATTATGAATAACCCAATAAACGTTCAAAACACGTTGAAGGCCAGATATAGATTTGGCATAGGTGTTTGTTTTTCTTCTGTAAGCTGAACATTTTCGTCGCATTGCGCTATTGTTCGCCTCGACATGATTTGCATGTGTTTCTGCATCTGAAATATTGTTCATAGTTTCAGGGTGCAGTGGGCATGTTGTTTGGTATTTCGGTCTCTTGCGTCCTTTCTTATGTGCCTGAGATCCTTTGTTTTTAACCCTGACAGTCACACCCTTTTTTAATGTCTTTCGAGGGCGCCCTGGTTTACCGGTACGCAAAAGTTCATTGCATATTTCAAAAAGAACATTCCCATATCGGCGCTCCCCATCGGTCAGAAGCGTTAAGTCTTCAGTTTGCTCAACAATAGTTGCCAACATTTCAATTGCCTGTTCAAAAAGCGCTTTGTCTTTTTTACCACAACTCGATTCCCAAATGAATCGACTGGCTCTATCCATAAGAACGACAGTCCAACCGGCTGACTGATCTGCAGGCACATTTCTATTGACTTTTGTATAAAATTCGTCTCCTTCGATTTCTAATCGAAGGAAGTTATGAGCCAATGAATAAAGAAGCAGAGTATGATGCAGGCTTATAAATTTTCGTTCCCAAGTGAGCAGGGTATTTTTAGCAATATTGAAAATTCGACATGTTGCATTCAGCGAGTTACCTTCGGTCCTCGAATTTATTACATCCCAGATTTGGCTGACAGGTTTCTTTAGACCGTACAGAAATGTATTTTTCGTTTCTGAGAATAAAGTTTTACAATCTTTGCAAATCATCATTTTTCTGCAACCATTTGAAATAGTATTATATTTGTAGGAAGCTCGAATTTTTTGGGAATAACATTTAGGGCAACTACATTGGACAAGAGGCATATTTAACTCCACTAAAAATGTATAT
>JAYEHB010000003.1:0-2867 GCA_034659375.1 Thermodesulfobacteriota bacterium | reverse complement strand
TTCAATACTAAGTTGGGAATTATGGTACTTAATTGTAAAAGCATTGCCAATATATTCTATTAAAGAATTTTCATTAAGGTAGTTACTAATGCCCTGATAGGCGAATTGCTTTTTAAAACGATTGTATTGAGACAAATAATTACCAGTAAAATCACCTCTAACCAAAGCTTTTTCAATCCAACTTAATGTTGAGAAAACTTTTGCTATAGTGCTTTTTCCACTTCCCTGGTTACCTATGAAAACAGTAATTCCAGTAAAGTCTATAAAGCCATTATTGGAATCAAAGCCACCCTTTATAGGTCCAATATTTTGTGTTTTTAGTTTACTCATAGAATAAAGTTACTCGCTTTATTTAAAAAAGTCATACTTATAATCTGAACATCCTTCATTTATCCGATTTTCCAGGTTGTTCCCTCAGGTCCATCTTCAAGAATAATATTCATCTCATCAAGGCTGGCTCTTATACTGTCAGCTCTGGCAAAATCCTTAGATTTTCTGGCTTCTATTCTTTCATTTACAAGCTTATCAATTTTACCGGGATCAATGGACTTTTCAGCAAGCCCTGCCTCTTTTCGGGCTCTGAAATATTTCTCAGGATCATTGGACACTATTCCCAGAATATTCCCCATTTTTTTCAGGTCACAACAGATCATTGAAATCTGTTCCAGCCCGGAAGCAGAAATGTTATCGCTATTTTCATCAAGAAGCCTGTTTCCTTTTTTTACAGTATCAAAAATTGTTGCAATCCCCCTGGCAGAATTAAAATCATCATCCATGGTCTCAACAAAGTTTTCCCAGTCAGAACCATTGCCAGGACACTCTTTACTGGCACCTGCCTTATATGCTCTTGCAAGAAAAGCATATATTTTGTCAAGGCCTGATATCACTTCATTCATGGAATTTTCATTATAATCAATGGGACTTCTGTAGTGCTTGGAAAGAAGAAAAAGTCTTATTACCTCAGCATGATAATTTTTAAGCACATCTTTAATCATTGTAAAGTTACCAAGGGATTTTGACATTTTTTCATTGTTTATATCAACAAACCCGTTATGTATCCAGTATTTAACAAAGGGAACGTCAAAGGCTGCCTCGGACTGGGCTATCTCGTTTTCATGATGGGGAAATATCAAATCCTTGCCTCCGCCATGGATATCAAAGGTTTTTCCAAGATATTTATAACTCATGGCAGAACATTCAATGTGCCATCCTGGTCTTCCCTTTCCCCAGGGACTGTCCCAGGAAGGCTCTCCAGGTTTTGCAGGTTTCCACAGAGTAAAATCAAAGGGATTTTTTTTATTTTCATCAACAGCTATTCTTGACCCTGCCTTCATATCATCAATATTTCTTCTGGATAGCTTTCCATACTCTTTAAAAGATTCTATGGAAAAAAAGACATCGCTTCCTTTAACATAATATGCTTTTTCTTTTTTAATAAGAAGTTCAATAAAATCAATTATTTCCTGAATATGTTCCGTGGCCTTTGGTTCAATTGTAGGCCTTAGCACATTAAGTGCATCCATTTCATTATGAAATTCATCAATATATTTTTCAGATATCTCTTTAGACTCTTTTCCTGTTTCATTGGCCCTTTTTATTATTTTATCATCAACATCTGTAAAATTTCTCACATAGCAGACATCATACCCGGATTCCTTCAGCCACCTGAAAATAACATCAAAAACAACAACAGCCCTGGCGTGCCCTATGTGGCTGGTGTCATATACAGTGGGCCCGCACACATACATGCTGACCTTGTTTTTTTCAATGGGAACAAACTTATCTTTTTTACCGGTAAGGGTATTGTAAATTTTTAAACTCATATCTATTTTCCTTGATTATTCTGTTTATATGAAAGTCCTGGCAAACCAGGAGTGTAACTTTCATCATTTGTTGTGTGCAGACTTAGACTACCAAGGCTGCCCGTGGCAGTTATATGAAAGTTTTTGTAAACCAAACAGCGAGTTTCATTCTTTGTTGTGGGCAAACCGAGGTGACCAGATTATTATAGAAGATGGCCAGGTCTGCCCGTGGCAGTTATTAAAATAACGGTGTGGGCAGCAATTCCCTCACCTCTTCCTGCAAACCCAAGACCTTCAGTTGTTGTGGCCTTTACATTGACACTGTTTGAAGATATTTTTAAAACAGAGGCAATTTTCTCTTCCATCTCTCTCTTAAAAGGCATAAGTTTTGGAGCCTCTGCAAAAATTGTGCAGTCAATATTAACGATTGAAAACCCTTTTTTCAAAAGAGAATCCAAACACCTTTTCAGAAGAATCAGACTGGAAATATCTTTAAATTCCGGATCTGAATCAGGAAAATGATGGCCTATATCCCCGAGTCCTGCAGCTCCAAGCATGGCATCACACACAGAATGCACAAGCACATCAGCATCTGAATGACCTTTTAACCCCTTTTGAAAAGGAATTGTAACTCCTCCCAGTACAAGAACACGCCCTCTGACCAGTTTGTGTACATCATATCCTGACCCGATTCTCATATTTATAACATCACTCCTTAATAATTAGTAGTTCCAATCCGCATGGCTTACTGGAATGGTGAATTATGAATGGTGAATTATGAATTTTGAATTTTGAATTGTGAATTGTGAATTATCTTTTGCCATAATTTTTGCCTTTTGAAGTTATAATGATTGAAGCAATAATTTTATTCAATTCAGAAACATCATTAATAATTGATTGATTGATATTGTTCTTTTTTTAAATATTCAGATTGAAAGAGTAATTCTATCCAATAGTCTGTTTCATTGGCTTTTTTTTGGGCAATTGCCATTTTATGAATAAAATCAGCCTTGCTCTCTGCATGTTCCGCCTCACGCACCAAAGCCCCAATAGCCGTTCCACTTC
>JAYEHB010000002.1:0-2871 GCA_034659375.1 Thermodesulfobacteriota bacterium | reverse complement strand
AATTGTGAATTGTGAATTGTGAATTGTGAATTATGAATTATGAATTATCAATTATGAATTTTCAATTTTCAATTTTCAATTTTCAATTTTCAATTATGAATTATGAATTTTCAATTTTCAATTTTCAATTTTCAATTAATTGTTAAGCCTGACCCCGATAGGATTTTGAGACTTTAACCGGTAAAATTAAGGTCAGAAAGTTGAGATATTAATAATGAGCAACAGGTTGTTATGGCAAAGATAAAAAGCAGGGCCGAGGTTTTTAAAAAACGAGAGAAGAAAAAAAAGAAAAGCCTTTTTGCGATTTTTTTTAAATGGTTGTTAATTTTTTCCGGGGCAGCTGTTTTATTGGCTGCAGCAGCTCTTGCAGCTCTCTATTTTTATATGAGCAGAGATCTTCCTAAAATAGCTAAGCTCAGCGATTACAGGCCTTCTGTGGTTACAAATGTCTATTCTGATGATGGAAGAAAGATCGGGGAATTTTATAAAGAGAGAAGGATAGTAATACCCCTTTCCAAAATGCCCGATGATTTAAAAAATGCTTTTGTGGCTGCGGAGGATTCCAGATTCAGGGTGCATGCCGGGGTTGATTTTGTCAGTATATTCAGAGCTTTTGTAAAAAATCTCAAGGCAGGTGCTATTGTTCAGGGTGGAAGCACAATAACCCAGCAGGTTACCAAATCATTTTTATTGACACCGGAACGTACATATGAACGTAAGCTCAAGGAAGCTATCCTTGCCTATCGCATTGACAAGACCTTTACAAAAGATGAAATTCTCTACCTCTATCTTAATCAGATCTATCTGGGTCATGGTGCATATGGAGTAGAGGCTGCTTCCCAAAATTATTTTGGAAAACATGCAGATGAAATGACTCTTGCAGAGTGTTCATTACTTGCAGGGCTTCCCCAGGCCCCCAGCAGATATTCTCCATTCAGGCATCCTGATCGTGCCAGGCAGAGGCAGATATATGTTTTAAACCGCATGAAAGGGGACGGGTATATAACAAATCTTGAGGCGACCAGTGCCATGAACAGTGAACTTGATATTAAACCGAGAAAGAACTGGTTTATTGAGAGTGTGCCTTGTTATACAGAGCATGTGAGACGGTATGTTGAGAAAAAATATGGTAAGGATGCTCTTTATAAAAATGGACTTCAGATTTATACCGCAGTTGATATAGAGCTTCAGAAGATTGCAAGGGAAGAGGTTGTCAAAGGATTGAAAGATCTTGACAAGCGCCAGGGATACAGAGGCCCTTTAAAACATATTTCACCCCTTGAATTTGAGGCTTTCTGCAAGGATGTATCCGAAAGGATGGAATATGATTTTCTTGAACCCGGTAAAGTTTATAAGGGTGTTGTGACAGTTGTTGATGATGCTGAAAAAATTATCAGGGTAAGAGTCGGCAGTTTATATGGTGTCATAAAGGCCGCAGATATTTCCTGGGCAAGAAAACCAGATATAAGTGTTGCATACTGGCAGGTAAAGGTGAAAACACCTGGAGAAATATTTAAAACAGGGGACGTGATACTTGTAACGGCCCTTGCAAGGTTAGAGGATACTGATGATGAAGAGTGGGAGTTCTCCCTTTACCAGGAGCCCGTTGCCCAGGCTGCTCTTTTAAGTATTGAAGCTGAAACCGGCCAGGTAAAGGCGATGATCGGAGGCAGAAATTACAGAGACAGTCAGTTTAACAGAGCTGTTCAGTCACGTCGTCAGCCGGGCAGTGCATTTAAACCTGTAATATATGCCGCTGCACTTGACAAGGGGTATACACCAGCCACTGTTATCATCGATTCTCCGGTTGTGTTCAAGGATACCAAGCGTGATTTTACCTGGAAGCCCCACAATTACAAGGAGAAATTTTATGGTCCAACACTGTTCAGATATGCCCTTGTTAAGTCACGTAATGTTGTAACTGTAAAAATTCTCCAAGACATTGGTATAGATTATATAATAGATTATTCAAGAAAACTTGGGGTAACTGCAAATATCAACCGGGATCTTTCCATCGCTCTTGGTTCATCCGGGCTTTCTCTTTTGGAAATAGTGCAGGTGTATTCTGTTTTTTCCAATTTTGGTTATCGTGTTGAACCGGTCTTTATTACAAAAATTGTGGATAGAAACGGCCGGATTCTTGAAGAATCTGAGCTGGAAAGGAAAAAAGTTATTGATATGAGTACTGCTTATATCATGACAAGTATGCTTGAAAGTGTTGTTAAATCAGGGACAGGCTGGAGAGTACGAGCTCTTAAAAGGCCTGCAGCCGGTAAGACCGGAACTACAAATAATCTTTTTGATGCCTGGTTTCTTGGTTATACACCAAGGTATATTACAGGTGTCTGGGTTGGATTTGACAATGAAAGGTCCCTTGGCAGGAGTGAGACAGGCTCAAGGACAGCAAGTCCCATCTGGCTTGGTTATATGGAGAGGATTCTTGAGGGGAGACCGGTAAGAACCTTTAATGTTCCTGAAGGTGTGGTTTTTGCCAAGATTGATGCTAAAACAGGTCTTTTGCCAATTAAAGAGTCAGAAAAGGTAATACTGGAATGTTTTAAAGAGGGAACTGTTCCAACCAGATTCACACCTGAGCCTGATGCTGCACCAGCTTCTGAAGAGCTTTTTAAGTCAGGAATTTAGAGTGCGTGAATGGGGTCAGGCCTGCGTTATTGTGACCCCTCACAGAAACTGACCCCTCACAGGTTTGGGTTCTGGTTTGTCCAGGTTAGGAAGAACACTATGTCTAATTTAATTACTAGTGCGCCAAGAAAAGCTTGGTGCTTCTTGCAGGGTGAAAGTCCCTGTCGGGCAAGGTTTAGCCAACCACCCGTATCGAGTGTTGCGTGATTGGGAAGGATAGACATACCG
>JAYEHB010000001.1:0-2877 GCA_034659375.1 Thermodesulfobacteriota bacterium | reverse complement strand
CCTTCAAGATCCGCCCTGTAACCCTCGATCCACTCCAGCGATTTGTTCTGCAATTTTTAAATAAGTGCTTCTATCCCTTTTCTTTCAATTATATCTAATAATTTTTTTGATGCCCCAGTAGGTTTTTTGTTACCTTGTTCCCATTTTTGCACAGTTGAAGGACTAATATTAAAAATACTTGCTAAAGCTGTTTGGCTTAGATTGAATTTATTTCGAATAAAAACAATTTTTTCAGGTGTATATTCCTTTACTTCTGGAATACAAAGTTTTTCAATATTTTTCATGGTTATTACGTCTACTAACCCACTTTTATATAAGTCTTTAACAGTGCTTGTTACCGATTTGGTAATTGATTTTCTCATGATTTCACCTCAATAATGTCTCCATTGGTTATTGCTATTAGCATTTCTTTAGTTGAAAAATTAAGTAAAATCCTGGATAATTCTTTAAAAATACTTAATTCTTTTTTCGACAAGTTTGATTTTTGGTTTTTGGCAAATCCATGAATAAAAATAGCTCTGTTCCCTTTCTTGTAACAAATAATCGTTCTGCCACTACCACTTTTGCCTTGACCTTTAAATTTAATTCTTTTTTTATAAATATGCCCACCAAGGCTTGCTTCAAAATTACCATCCTGAACTTCTGTTAAAGCTAACAACAAGTTGTCTTGATGGATTTTTTGTTTTGATGCCCACTTTGAAAAATGTTTTGTCATTAACTTTTTCATTATTTAAGTATAGCACGCAGTGATACATTGTCAATAAGTAAAACGATTAAAAATCAATATGGATAGAATAGGTAGTCTACAGCAGAACGACCAAGCTCACTGGCGGCAATGGATCGTAGCGGAATTGCCGTCCGGTGCAGCACCTTGTGTACGCCCGGCATGGGCGTGAACTTATGGGGTGTAAGTCCCCTATACGTGAATCCTGCTAAACATTAGCAGAAGTATTAGCCGAAAACAAGGGCGGAACCGTGAGGAACCGTCCGAAGGAAGTTGGAGTACAAAACTATGAGCCGACGAACAGAGGTAGCATATAAGGTCTGGTCTCCGGGTAAGTTAGCACAACATGACAAATATATCCAACACTTCTTGTTCGACAGTTCTCGACCTAAGTAAGCCAAAACAATCTTCCTCAGTAAGGTCGATTACCTCATTAATAATTTTTTCAACATAAGTCACTTTTTCCGTGTCCCATTGTTTCATTGTTTCATCTAATTTTTGCGCGATTGCTATCATAACAACCTCATATATATGATTACCCGTATGCAGGTTCAATATTCAGTAATTTTCCGCACTTTTAACGATAAACGGGTATTATTATTGTTTGTAAATCCCTAACTTCAAATATTTTTGCTCCGAGTTTCTCCATTTGCTCCATTGAAAGATCCTCTAAAAGCTCATTCAAAGATTTAGTCTGCAAACGCAATTTATAAGAAAGTTGTTTTGACAAAAGTCTTTGAAATCCTTCTCTTCCTTTTTCCAATCCTTTTTCCATTCCTATCTCTTTTACACTACTGATAAATGGCATTTTTCTTTCCTCCTCATAAGCAATGATTTTTTCTGCAAAACTTTTTTTCAACTCCTCTGGAAGGTGTTTTGTTTCCAAAGCCTTTAAATGTGGCATCACAACAATGGCAAAGGGATTTTGATTTCCATCCAACACATCATAAAAAAAATTATAGCTCCAACATAATTTAAAAAACTCATAAAAGCAAGGTCTGGGCACAAATTTGAACGGCCTTTTTCAAAAGCTATGCCAGAGTGTGTGACCATTTATGTGAGTACTATAAATGGGGCCCAACATGCGGAACCACGTCCTGTTTTTCACCACGTCCTGTTTTTCAATTACCACTATGACCGGAGTATACTTATCTGCTTTCGGCCACAATAAAAAATAAAACTTGACTTTTTATACATTAGATTTTATTCAACATAAAGAACAAGTGTAAACAGAAGAAACAATGTTAACGTTATCATGGGTGTTAAAATCAAAACTGACAAAAACATATTAATTATTATTCCGGCATTTAATGAAGAGCTAAACATCAGTAATGTGATTTTTTCTTTAAAAAAGAGGATACCTTTTGCTGATCTTCTTGTGATAAATGACGGGTCAAAAGACAGAACCGGTGAAATTGTTTCTTCCATAAAGGATGTCTCTCTTATAAATCTTCCTGCCAATCTTGGAATTGGCGGAGCTGTTCAGACAGGCTTTATGTTTGCAAAAAGATATAATTACAACATAGCAGTTCAGTTTGACGGTGATGGACAGCATCTTGCTTCAGAAATACCGAAAATAATATTACCCATTGAAAAAAAGTCAGCAGACGTTGTAATTGGCTCCAGATTCAGAACAACCGATTATACAGGTTTCAGATCAACCTTTCTCCGCCGTATTGGGATTCGCTTTTTTGAAATTATAAACTCCATGATAATAAGGCAGAGGATTTCTGATAACACATCTGGATTCAGAGCGTACAATAAAAACGCAATTCATTTTCTTGCAGACAACTACCCAATGGATTATCCTGAACCGGAAGCTGTTATTATGCTGGGAAAAAACAGATTCAGAATAAAAGAGGTTTACTCAAAAATGCAGAAAAGAAACTGTGGAACATCCTCTATTAATGGTTTTGATTCTGTTTTTTACATGATAAAAGTGCTGCTTGCAGTCCTTATGAATGCTGTAAGACCAAGAATAACACAGGATTAATAAAGCAATGGCACAGCCTGTAAATACAAATATAATCCAGTACATCTCCATTGGCGGAAGCATGATTTTTCTCCTTTTTGTCCTGGAACTGATCAGAAAACGTAAAATCAAAGAAGAATACTCACTTCTCTGGTTGTTTTTTGGGTTTATCTTTCTTATT